>JAGOBQ010000221.1 GCA_017999215.1 Thermoanaerobaculia bacterium | reverse complement strand
CCTCGAGCACCTTCACGTGCGGGTCGCCGGGGGCGGCGCGCTTCAGGTAGCAGTAGTTGTCGAGGACGGCCCGGTCGCAGACGACGACCTCGGCCTTGGCCCCGGCCTGGAGCTCCCAGGCGATCTGCGTGTGGAGGATCCAGGCCTGCGCCTTGATCGTCGTGTCGCGGTTGATGGGGAGGGGGCACTCGCGCGCGACCTCGCGCACGAGCTCGACGGTCAGGTCGCGCCGCTTCAGCGCGGCGGCGAGGTCGTAGCAGAGGGTCGTCTTGCCGACTCCGTGAGTCCCGATGAACGCGATCTTCATCTCGCCCGATCCTCGCACGAACGCGCGGGAGATGCCCGTCGCGACGAGACTCAGGACCAGAGCAGGCAGCGAGAGAACCTACGGACGCGACCTGGGGGGTCCGGGGGGTGGCGAGAGGCGCCGTTCAGGACCAGATGGTCCGGCGGACGACGACGAGGGTCGTGTCGTCGGCGGGCTCCCCTTCGCCCACGTGCGTCCGCCAGTCGCCGAGGAGCGCCTCGAGGATCGAGTCGGCGGGACGCCTCCAGAGGCCGACGCGCTCGAGGACGCCGTGCGGACGCTCGTAGCCGTACGGGGCGTCGAAGCGGTCGGGGCCCTCGTAGAGGCCGTCGGAGGCGAAGACGAGGCTCGCCGCGCCCGGCAGGTCGAGCTCGAGCTCGGAGTAGGTGCGCGCCGGCCCCTTCCCGAGAGGGAGGCCGGAGAGGGCCAGCTCGCGGACGCGCCCCTCGACGAGGAGGAGCGGCCAGGGGTGCCCGGCGTTCGCGAGGACGACGCGGCCGGTGGCCGGCTCGATCCTCACGAGGACGAGCGTCGTGAAGAGGCGCGCGGCGCGCCCCGCGCGCAGCACGCGGTCGATCTCGGCGAGGACCTCGCCCGGGCGGCGCCCCGCCTTGACGAGCGAGAGGAGGCACGCCTTCACCATCGCCCCCTGGATGCCGCAGGAGAAGCCGTGCCCCGCGACGTCGCCGGCCGCGACCCAGAGCGCCCCCTCCTCGTCGACGAGGAACTCGTAGAGGTCTCCCCCCGCCTCGGTCGCCACGATCGTCCGGGCCGCGATCTGGAGCCCGGGCACGTCGGGCGGCGCGTCGGGGAGGAGCGCGAGCTGCATGCGCGAGAGGAGGTCCATCTCGTACTTCACGCGCCGCTCCGCCTCGAGCCGCTTCACGAAGTCGGGCGCGTCGACCTTCGCCTCGTCCTCGCGCTCCGGGCGGCGGCTCGCCGCGACGCCGACCCAGGCGAGCGCCGCGAGCGCCGCCGCCGCGAGGAGGAGCGGGAGGACGAGCTCCCCCGGGAAGCGGAGCGCCGCGAGGAGGTCGCGGAAGAGGCCGGGCGCCGTCGCGGCGACGAGGAGGCCGGTGAGGCCGTGGGAGCGGAAGGCGAGGAGGAGGACCGCCGACTCCGCGAGCGTGAGGACGAGGAGGGCGCCCCACGGCTCGTAGGAGAACGAGAGGGAGGAGAGGAGCGCGAACGCGATGGCACCGAGGGCGTCGGCCCTCTCGGGGCGCAGGAGGGTCCGGAGGAGCGCCGCGGCGAGGACGAGGGACGCCGCGGCGTACGGTCCCTCGAGGAAGGCGTTCGCGAGGCCCCCGAAGAGCGGGAGCGTGAAGGACGGGGCCTGCGGGACGACGCCGGGGATGCCTGCGGCGGCGACGCCGGAGGCGAAGAGGAGCCGCAGGCCGGCGACGGCGGCGCCGAGCCCGAGCCCGCCGAGGAGCGCGCGGCCGAGGCGCGGGGAGAGCCGTCCGGAGACGAGGGCGTCGAGGCTCGTCCGGAAGCCGGGCTTCGAGTCGCGCAGGAGCGCCTCCGCCATCGCCCAGTAGCCCGCGAGGACGACGACGACGAGGAGCCGCCCGGCGACGAGGACGCCCGCCGTGAAGCCCCGCTGGCCGCCGAGGTCGAAGAAGGCGCCCGACAGGAGCATCGCCGCGAGGGCGAGGAGCGCGAGCCCGGCTCCGATCCGGAAGCCGAGGCGCCTGCGGAAGAGGAGGACGCCGAAGAGGACGAGGACGCCGATGCCGAGGACGCCGAAGAGCGGGATCGCGATCGCGAGGTAGCGGAAGAGGTTCTTCTCGTAGCGCGCCCCGACGTCGGGGTCTCCGAGCTCGCGGGCGAGCATCAGCATCGCCGGCGTCGGCGAGAGCTTCGTGACGACCTCCGGCGGCCCGTCGCCGCGCCCCTCGAGCGGCCAGACGTGCACGACGGTGTTCCCGCTCTCGAAGTCGGAGGAGGCGCCGAGCTCCTGGCCCCGGGCGAGGCGGGCGAGGACGGCCGAGGCGAAGCGGTCGCGCGTCTCCTGCACCATCGCCTGCGGGTCGGCGATGCGGAAGAGGCTGCCGCTCGTGAAGTGGAGCCGGCGGAACGTGCCGTCGCGCGCGATCGCGATCTCCGCCGGCCCCGTCCCGACGCCGGGGACGCGGAGCTGGCCGCGCACGGTCCACGAGGCGAGGGCGCCGTGCCGGGCGAGCCAGGCGGGCGCCTCGGGGCCGAGCCGCCGGAAGGCGCGCTCGAGCTCGCTCGAGGCGAGGACGTTCTGGACGCTCGCGCGCGGCGCGAGGAGCGTGGCGCCGGCGGCGGCCATCTCCTCGGTCGCCGTCCGGATCGCGGCGGCTTTCGTCACGCCGAGCGGCTGCCACTCGGGAAGGACGCGGTGCGCCGCGACGGCGCCCGCGGCGAGGACGACGAGACCGCCGAGGAGCGCCCCGAGCGGGACGCGGGGCCGCGGACGCGGAGGAGCGCCTTCCGTCACGACGCCGGGCGGCTCACGAGCGGCCGAGCGCGGGGACGAACGTCTTCCCCGCCGTCAGCTCGAGCATCCGGTCGAGCGAGCGCTTCGCCGCGAGGCGCGTCTCCTCCGGCACCTCGATCGCGGGCGAGAGGTCGCGGAGCGCGAGCCAGAGCTTCTCGAGGGTGTTCCGCTTCATGTGCGGGCAGGTGTTGCAGGAGCAGCCCTCGTCGGGGGGCGCGGCGATGAGCTCCTTGCCCGGCGCGGCGCGGCGCATCTGGTGGAGGATCCCCTCCTCCGTCGCCACGATGAACGAGCGGTGCTCCGACTCGGTGACGTGCTTCAGCAGCGCCGAGGTGGAGCCGACGAAGTGGGCGTGCGCGAGGATCCGCTCGTCGCACTCGGGGTGGGCGACGAGGCGGGCGCTCGGGTTCCTCACCATCAGGTCGAGGATGCGCCGCTCGGAGAACGTCTCGTGGACGACGCACGTCCCCGGCCAGACGACGAACTTCCGGCCCAGCTTCTTCTCGAGCCAGGCGGCGAGGTTCTTGTCGGGGGCGAAGACGACCGGGTCGGGGATCTGGCTCAGGATCGCCTCGGCCGAGGAGGAGGTGACGATGACGTCGGAGAGCGCCTTCACCGCCGCCGAGCAGTTGATGTACGAGGCGACGGTGTGCCCGGGGTACTTCTGCAGCCACTCGGCGAAGAACGGGGCCGGGCAGCCGTCGGCGAGCGAGCAGCCGGCCTCGAGGTCGGGAACGACGACCGTCTTCTCCGGGGAGAGGATCTTCGAGGTCTCGGCCATGAAGTGGACGCCGCAGAACGCGATGACCGGCTTGTCCGAGGCCTTCCCCTTCCGGGCCAGCTCGAGCGAGTCGCCGACGAAGTCGGCCAGGTCCTGGATCTCCGGCTCCTGGTAGTAGTGGGCGAGGATGAGGGCGTCGCGCTCCTCCTTCAGGCGGAGGATCGCGTCCGGCAGCTCGGCCGGAAGAGGGATCGCAAGCGTCGGGAGAGGGTTCGAGGCGCTCACCACGGGGCCATTCTACGGCCCCGTAGCGGCCTCGAGCCCTCTGCTACCATCCGGAGCTTCCGGGGGTACGACCATGAGCTCCGTCGAGACGACGACCATCGACAGGAGAGGCGTGACGGAGGTCGCGGAGGGATGACGTTCCCGCGTCCGGCCCGCCTCCTCGCGTCCGCCCTGGCCGCGCTCCTCCTCGCGAGCGCGCTCGCCGAGACGGCCGAGGCGGCGACGAAACGGAAGCGGCGGACGCGCCGGAAGCCCGCGCCGATCCCCGCCATCCCGCGGCCGCACGACCCGTTCGAGGTGACGTTCCCGACGGCGGACGGCGTCCGGCTCCACGCGACCTGGAAGCCCGCGGCGGCCGGCGCCGCGGCACCGGCCGTCCTCCTCGTCCACGCCTTCTCCCGCGAGCGGCGGGACCTGGCCGAGCTCGCCGACGAGCTTCTGGCGCGCGGCTTCTCGACGCTCGCCGTCGACCTGCGCGGCCACGGCGAATCGGTGTGGAAGGGGGGCGCCCGGATCGGGCTCTCCCCGTCGCTCCAGACGTCCCCGTCCGCGTTCCCGCGCGACGTCGAGGCGGCCTGCTCCTGGCTCCGGAGCCGCGCCTCGCGCATCGGAATCGTCGGCTTCTCGCTCTCGGGGAACCTGGCCGCCCTCGCGACGGCCACCGGCTGGGCCGACGCCGGGGTCGCCGTCTCGGCGTACGCCGACCGCCTCCCGGCGCTCGCGGGCTCGCGGCCGACCGCCTCGCGCGGCCTCCTCGTCCTCGCCGCCGAGGCCGACCCGGGACGCGCCGAGTCGGCGCGGACTCTCGACGCCGCCGGCCGGGACCCGAAGGCCGTCGTCGTCTTCCCGGGTGCCGCCCACGCCCTCGACCTCCTCACGTTCGAGCCGGGCGCGAAGAAGGCCACCCTCGAGTGGCTCGAGGCGCGCCTCGCGCCGATCCCGCCCCTCCCCGTCGCGACGACCGCGCCCGAGGCGCCGGAGGCCGCCCCGGCCCCGACTCCTCCCGCCGAAGCGGTGGAGTGAGCCCGGACGCCCGGCCATGCCGCACTCGACCACGCTTGTCGCTCCCGGGGGGCCTGAGCTTCGCGCGGCCCCCCGGACCCCCCGCCCTTCGATCAGAGGTCCGTGGTGACCACCCTCGTGTATGACATCGAAACCGTCGGCCTGCCGTGGCTCGACCTCGACCCGATGCTGCGCGAGTGGCTCACGCGGGGCGCGGAGGACGGCGAGGCCTACCGGTCGAAGAAGGACTGGCGCTCGCTCTCCCCCTACGCCGCGAAGGTCGTCGTCATCGCCGCGCTCAACCCCGAGACGGGCCACGGCAAGGTCTGGTACGAGGCGGCCGAGCCCTCTTCGCGGCCGTCGCGCGACGGCCTGTTCGAGGAGATCGGCGGCGACGAGCGCGCCCTCCTCGCCGGCTTCTGGGAGACGGCCGCCCGCTTCGACCGGCTCGTCTCGTTCAACGGACGCTCCTTCGACGGCCCGTTCCTCTCCGTGAGGAGCGCGATCCACGGACTGACGCCGTCCCGGAACCTCGCCGGCTATCGCTACTCGGTGGAGTCGCACGTCGACCTGATGGAGGTCCTGACGTTCCAGGGCGCCGCCGGGACCCGCCCTTCGCTGCACGCCGCCTGCGTCGCGTTCGGCATCCCCTCCCCGAAGTCGGAGGAGATGCACGGCTACGCCGTCGGCGACGCCTACGCCGAGGGGCGGCTGCCCGAGATCCTCGACTACTGCCGGCGGGACGTCGACGCGACGGCGGAGCTCCTCCGGCGCCTCGAGCCCACGCTCCTCCCGCTTTTCCGGCGCTGAGCCGCCCGGAAACGCGCCCGGCCTATACTGGGGGCGTCCCTGACATGCGGAGGAGCAGCGTCCGCGGCCCATGAGACGTCCGCTCCGAGGAGGCTTCGATGAATCGCAAGGTCATCGCCCTGGTCGAAGACCCGTTCTGGAGGACGAAGATCGACAATGCGGCGAGGTCCGTCGGGGCTTCGACGGTCTTCCTCTCCGATCCCGCCGAGGCCGCCGCCGTGATCGAGCCCGCGGCGCCCGTGATCGTCGTCGTCGACCTCGCGCTGAAGCTCCCCCCCTTCGCCGCGATGAGCGCGCTGAAGAAGGCCCGGGCCACGGCGCACGTGCCGATCGTCGGCTACTTCGACATCGCACGGAAGGACCTGAAGGAGAAGGCCGTCGCGGCCGGCTTCGACGAGGCCCTGGCCCGCTCGTCGTTCGCGGAGCGCTTCGCCGACATCGTCCTGAAGTACCTCCTGCCCGGCGGCGTCCGGAAGGAGGAGGACGAGAAGGAGCTCCCCGAGGAATAGGCTGGTCCCACGGGCCCGGCCCGGAACGACGAGAGGCGGGTCTCCCCGCCTCTTCGCGTCTCCGCGGGCCTCGTGCGAGGCCCGGGCCGACTCTCCCGGGCTACTTCTTCCGCAGCTCCATCAATACCTGTTTGGCGACGGCCTTCAACGTGTCGAAGACGCCGACGCCGGTGGGAGCGGTCGCCTCGAAGGTGGGCTCGCCCTTGAAGTTCAGCTGGCGGTACATCTCGTCGGCCGCGATGGCCGTCGGGAGGTCGCGCTTGTTGAGCTGGAGGACGTAGGGGATCGTCGACAGGTCGAACCCGTGCTCGTGCAGGTTCTTCTCGAGGTTCTGGAGCGACTCGACGTTCGCGTCCATCCGGGCTTCCTGGGAATCGGCGACGAAGACGACGCCGTCGACCCCCTTGAGGATCAGCTTCCGGCTCGCGTCGTAGAAGACCTGGCCGGGGACCGTGTAGAGGTGGAAGCGGGTCTTGAAGCCGCGCACCGTGCCGAGGTCGAGCGGGAGGAAGTCGAAGAAGAGCGTCCGGTCGGTCTCGGTCGCCAGGGAGATCAGCTTCCCCTTCGCCGCGGGGTTCGTCCGGTCGTAGATGTACTGCAGGTTCGTCGTCTTCCCGCAGAGGCCGGGACCGTAGTAGACGATCTTGCAGTTGATCTCGCGGGCGGCGTAGTTGATGAAGGTCATCGCTTCGGCACCCTCAGACAATCCTCCGCGGCGCGGGGGGTTCCCTCAGGACGTCGGTCGGGCGCGCCTTCCATCCTCACTCCCGGAAGAGGCTGTCGATGTCTTCGTCGGTGATCTCGGCGAACGGGGAGTCGACGCCCTCGTGCCGCCGCTCCTTCTCCTCCTCGACCTTCCGCTGGATCGCCACGAAGATCCGCTCGAGG
>JAGOBQ010000220.1 GCA_017999215.1 Thermoanaerobaculia bacterium | reverse complement strand
GAAGATCTCCTCCGGCGTACCCGGGAGAAGCTGCTCCCGCTCGAGCCGGTGCGCCCGGGACGTCGCTTCGGGGGCCTGGTTCTTCGCGGCCACTCGTTCCCTCCGGGCTCTCTACGACGGCGTGCCGGGCGCGGACTTCGGCGGGCCCCGGGCCGGCCGGGGTCGATCGCCGGACGGTGAGACCGCTTGGAACGCGAACGCGGGCCTTGCGGCCCGCGTTGCGAATCTCGCAGGTCCGTCGCGAAGCCTACTTCTTCGTCTTCCACTCCCCGAGGGTCTTCTCGAACGCCGCGGTGTTCGGCTTCGTCGGGTCGGCCTTCGCGAGGGCGAGGGCCTCTTCGCCCGCCTTGACCGCCTCGGCCGTCTTTTCCTCCTCGGCGAGGAAGCGCGCCTTCCGGGAGACGTTCGCCCAGTTCCGGCTCGCGGCGATCGACTTCTCGAGCTGCTTCCAGGCCTCCGCTCGGTCCTGGCGCTGCTCCCAGTAGTACCGGGCCGCCATCAGGGGCGACTGCCAGGCGCTGGCCTCGGCGGCGCCGAGGGCCTTCTTCAGCTTCCCGTCGACCTCCACGCCGAGCTTCACCGGGACCCGGACCTTCTCCCACTCGATCGCGAGGACCGCACCCGTCGCGGAGATCGAAGGGAAGCCGATGTGAAGCGTCTCGGTCATCGGCGCCGCCTCGGGCTTCACCTTCACGCGAAGCGCGTCCTTCGCGGCGTCGTACTGCGTCTCCCACCAGAGCTTCGTGTCGGTGTTGAAGACGACCGTCCACTCCTCCTTCCCGGGGATCGTCACGAGGGAATAGGTGCCCGCGGCGAGCTTCTGCCCCTCGATCGTCACGTCGTCGGAGAAGGTGAGGGTCGTCGCGGCGTTTGCGCCGGTGCGCCACGGCTTGTCGAGCGGCACGAGGTCGCCCCAGATGGCCCGGCCGCGGACGCTCGGGCGGCTGTAGGAGATCGTCACGTCCGTCAGGCCGACCCGCTGATTCAGGGTCGTCTTCGGGCTCGGCTGCGGGGTCTCGAACTGGGCGAATGCCGGCGTGGCCAGGGCCGCGGCGGCGAGGAGAAGGGTCGGACGGAGCTTCATCGCGTATCTCCTTCGTGCGGTTCCATATGTGGATACCCTACGAAAACGGGCTTTATAGCAGATGGCCTCCGGGCCCCGTCCCCCTAGAATCGGACCATCGATCCGATCCGGCCCGGGCCCCCGGGGAGCGGGGCAGGAGGTCTCATGGCCAGCCGCACGGCGTTCCCGCGCGTCTTCGGGGAGATCGTTCACGACTCCTTCTCGATCACCTCGTTCTTCACGGGGCTCCTCGCTGCGCTTCCGACCGGGCTCGTCCTCCTTTTCGCGGCGAGCGGCCCCCGCACGAAGGGGGACGCCGTCGCGGTCCTCGTCGTCTGGGTGGCGACCGTCCTCGTCTTCGTTTCGCGCTTCGCGCAGGTCGGAGTCGCCGGGGACATCGAGGGGGGGCTCTTCTCGAGCGCCGCTGGGCCCTGGGGCGACACGCTCCTGGCGGCGGCGAGGCTCCTCGCACTCTGGGCCGCCTGGGCCGTCCCGTTCGTCGCGTGGGAGCTCCTGAAGGGGGCCGAGTCGGGGGCCAGCGTCCCGGTCTTCGGCCTCGTACCGTTCGGTCTTCCGCGCATCCCGTTCCTCCTCTCGCTCTGGTCGGGCCTCGGCGTCGTCCTCTCGTTCGCGTTCGTCGCCGTGGCGGCGGCCGCTCCCGGCTTCGGTTCGCTCTTCTCGCCGGCGCTCTGGCGGACCTTGTTCGGGGGTCGTCTCGGGGAGCTGTTCCTCGCGATCGCGGGCGTCTTCGGACCACCGCTCACCGTCCTCTTCGTCGTCCTGCCGGTCTTCGGCGCGCTCACGCCGCGGCAGCCGAAGCTCGCGCTCACACTGTGCGTCCCGCTGCTGCTCTACGTCGCCGGAATGGTGCTGGCCCTCCAGGGGAAGCTCTGCGGCGCCTTCGCTGCCGCGAGCCTCGCGGAGGAGATCGACGAGCCGCTCCCGGCCGAGGTCGCTCCGCCGGCCGGGGCGCCTTCCGCGGCGCCGGCCGAGCCGAATCAGGGCGCGCCCGCGACCGGGGACCCGGAGTCGCTCCAGGCGATCTGGCAGGCGCGCGTCGCGGCGGGAGACCTTCCGGGCGCCCTCGAGGCTGCGCGGGCGGCGATTCCGGCCGCCCTGGCGAAGGGCTCGCCGAAGGTCGCCGCGGGAATCTATCGCCAGCACCTCGACCGCCTCGACGCCCTCGGCCTCGACAGGCCGGCCCTCTCCCTGCTGGCCGACCAGCTCCTGCGCGACGGGGACGTCGACGCCGCGGCGTGGACCTTCTCGCAGGCGCTGGACGCCGAGCCGGGCGACGCGAAGGCGTTCAAGGGGCTGCTCCGGGTGGCCGAGCACCACCTGGAGAAGGCGAAGGCGCCGCTCGAGGCGATCCGCGTCTACCGGTACCTGCTCGAGCGGGCTCCCGGGTCGCCCCTCGCCGAGCACGCCCGCGACCTCCTGGCCGACGTCGAGCGGAAGGCCGCGCGGGAGCCGTCGCCCCCGGGCCGTTCATAATCCGGGGGCGTGAGAGGAGGCTCGGGGGCGGTCGCGGCGGTCGGAGTCTCGGGGGTCTTTCGCCCGTGACCCTCGACGTCCGCACGCTTCTCGCGCTCTTCGCCCTGACGCAGGCGCTGCAGGTCGTCGTCCTCTCGGTCCAGTACGCGCTCTTCCGGAGCTACCGCGGCACGGGCGCGTTCCTCCTCTGGAGCGCGGCCGTCGGAGCCGGGTCCGTGGCGTTCCTCCTCAGGGATCACGCGACGTTCGGCCGGGCGGCCATCTTCGCGCAGAACGGGCTGATCGTCTTCGGGACGCTCTGCCTCTGGGCCGGCTTCTGCCGGTTCCACGGCCGCGACGAGGACCGCCGCCTCTTCGCGGCCGTCCTCGCCCCGTACCTCGCCGCGCATGCCTTCTTCCTCTGGGTCGTCCCGGACATCGAGCTTCGGGCCGTCGCCCTCTGCGCGGCGCTCGTCGCCACGGCGCTCCTCTCGGCGAGGGAGCTCTGGCGGGAGCGGACGGGCGAGAGCCGGCCCGTCGCGCTCGTCCTCGTGGCGGGTCTCCTCGCGCACGCGGCGTTCTTCGTCTACCGAGGCGTGGTCCTCCTCGCCGGGGCCCGCGTCGACGACGTGTGGGGGAGCGCCGCGTTCAACGTCGCTCCCTACGTCGACGGGTTCCTCCTGACGAACCTCGTGACCTTCGGCATCGTCATCCTCGTGAACCGGCGGGTGAACGCCGAGGTCCGGGAGGCCCGCGACCACTTCCGCCGCCTCCTCGACACGATCCCCGACGCGGTCCTCATGACCCGGGTGTCGGACGGCGTCTGCCGCGACGCGAACGCGGGGTTCGAGACGCTCACGGGCTTCCGCCGGGAGGAGGTCGTGGGCCGCTCCTCGACGGCGCTGGGGATCTGGACCGACCCGCGGGCGCGGGACCGGGTCCTGGAGCGGGTCCGGCATTCGGAGCCGGTCCGGGACCTCGAGCTCGAAGGGAGGCGCCGCGACGGGACCCCGTTCGTCGGAAGCGTCTCGTCGCGGCTCGTCGACGTCCGGGGCGAGCCGCACGTCCTTTCGGTCGTGCACGACGTGACGGATCGGAACGCGGCCCGCGAGGCCCTCGAGCGGAGCGCGCGGGAGATCCGGGAGCTGAACGCCGGCCTCGAGCGGCACGTGGCCGAGAGGACGGCCGAGCTGACGGCGAAGAACGCCGAGCTGGAGGCGTTCGTCCATTCCATCGCGCACGACCTCCGCGCCCCGCTCCGGGCGATCGACGGTTTCTCGGGGGTCCTCGAGGAGGAGCACGCGGCCCGGCTCGGGGACGAGGGGCGGCGGCTCCTCGCGCGGGTGCGGGGCGGCGCGCAGCGGATGGACCGGCTTCTCCGGGACCTGGTCGAGTACGCGCGGACGGGCTCCGCCGGCCTTCGGCACGAGCGGGTCGACCTCGGCGCCCTCGCGCGGAGCGCGTTCGAGGACGTCGTCCCGGCCGACGCCCGCGGGACGTGCCGATTCGTGGTCGGAGAGCTTCCAGCCGTCCGAGGGGACGCGGCGCTGCTCCGCGTCGTCCTCCGGCACCTCCTCGCGAACGCGGTGAGGTCCACGGCTGCGCGGCCCGGAGAATGCGTGGAGGTCCGCGGGCGGGTCGTGGAGGATCACGTCGTCTGCGAGGTCGTGGACGACGGCGTCGGCTTCGACCCGGCCCACGCCGGACGGCTCTTCCGGGTCTTCGAGCGCCTTCACACGGACGAAGGCGGCGACGGAACCGGGATCGGCCTCGCGATCGTCCGACGGGTCGTCGAGAAGCACGGCGGGAGCGTGCGCGCGGAGGGACGCCCGGGGCAGGGGGCGACCTTCGCGTTCTCGCTTCCGGCCTGGAGGGAAGGCGATGCCTGAAGCCGTCCGGATACTCCTCGTCGAGGACGACGACGACGACGCGGAGCTGGCGCTCCGCGCCCTCGCGCGGAGCGAGATCGGACCCCGCGTCGTCCGCGCCCGGGACGGGGAGGAGGCGCTCGACGTCCTGCTCGGGCGGGGGCCGTTCGAAGGGCGCGAGGTCCCGCGGCCGGCGCTCGTCCTCCTCGACCTGAAGCTCCCGAAGGTCGACGGGATCGAGGTCCTCAGGCGCTTCCGGGCCGACGGGCGGGCGCGGGGCGTGCCGGTCGTCGTCCTGACCTCGTCGATGCTTCCGGCGGACGTCCGCGCGTGCTACGAGGCGGGAGCGAACGGCTTCGTCGTCAAGCAGGTGGAGTTCGCGGAGCACGCCCGGACGCTCCAGCAGATCGCCGACTACTGGCTCCGGATCAACGTCCGCCCCTGAGGTCGCGCCCTGCCGCAGAGCGGCGGGGGCGCGAAAAAGGGGGCGGCTCGCGAGCCGCCCCCTTCGTTCGAGACCGGAGACCCGGTCGTCAGACCTTGTAACCCTGCAGGATGCGGATGTAGTTGGCGCGCTCGAACATCGAGGCGTCAGGGCAGCGGAGGAGGTTCATCGAGCCGCGCATCTGCTCGAGGGAATCGTACTCGTGCTCCTCGAGCCACTGCGTCAGGCCCTCGCGGATCCGCCGGAGGACGTCGGGCCCCTGCTGGAGGATCGCCGAGACGACCTGGACGGCGTGGGCGCCGGTCATGACCGCCTTGACCGCATCGAGGTGCGAGTGGACGCCGCCCGAGACCGCGAGCGAGGCGCGGATGCGCCCCGACACGACCGCGAGCCACCGGAGCCGCAGGTTGAGCTCGGAGGAGTCGGAGAGCTTCAGCGTCGGCTCGACCTCGAGGCTCTCGACGTCGATGTCGGGCTGGTAGAACCGGTTGAAGAGGACGAGGCCGTCGGCGCCTGCCTCGTCGAGGCGCCTCGCCATGCTGGCCATCGAGGAGAAGAAGGGCGAGAGCTTGATCGCGATCGGAATCGTGACGGCCTGCTTGACCGCCTTCAGGATGTCGATCGTCCGCTGCTCGACCTCTTCGCCCGCTTCGTCGGCGTTCGTCGCGAGGTAGTAGACGTTCAGCTCGAGGGCGTTCGCCCCCGCGTCCTGCATCAGCTTGGCGTAGCGGATCCAGCCGCCCGAGGTGAAGCCGTTGAGCGAGGCGATCACGGGCAGGTCGACGGACTGCTTGATCCGCACGAGCTGCTCGAGGTACTGGTCCGGCCCGAGATTGAACTCGTCGGGCCGCGGGAGGTAGGTCATCGCCTCCGCGAACGAGTCGGAGTGGACGTCGATGTGGTGGTACGTCGCGAGCTCCTCCCTCATGAGCTGCTCCTCGAAGAGGGAGTGCATGACGATCGCCGCGGCCCCGGCGTCCTCCATCCGCTTGACGAGGTCGATCTTGTCGACCATCGGCGAGGCGCCCGGCATGATCGGGTGGGGGAGCTTGAGCCCGAGGTAGGTGGTGGAGAGATCCATCGTTGTCGCTCCTCGTCCTCAGTTGGCCTTCGGAGTGGTCTGAGCCGCGGCGACCGCGGTGACGGGGTCGGCCCCGCGGGCGAGGTTCTCGTAGATCGCCCAGCGCGAGGCGACCTGCTCCCGCGCGAGCCCGAGGAGAGCCTTGGCCCGCTCCGGGTTCGTCTTGTCGAGCATCCGGAACCGCGTCTCGTTGGCCATGAACGCTCCGACGTCGACTTTCGGCGCGGAGCTGTCGAGGACGAGCCCCGGCTGCCCCTCGGCCACGCGGCGCGGGTCCCACCGGAAAATCGGCCAGTAGGCCGAGCCGACCGCGAGCTTCTGCTGCTCGAGACCGAGCGACATGTCGTACCCGTGCGCGATGCAGTGGCTGTAGGCGAGGATGAGCGACGGCCCGTCGTAGCTCTCGGCCTCCGTGAAGGCCTTCACCGTCTGCGCGTCCTTCGCCCCGAAGGCGATCCGGGCGACGTAGACGTTGCCGTACGCGATCGCCATGAGGGCGAGGTCCTTCTTGCCGGCCGACTTGCCCGCCATCGCGAACTTCGCGACGGCGCCGATCGGAGTCGACTTGCTGGCCTGGCCGCCGGTGTTGGAGTAGACCTCGGTGTCGAGGACGAGGACGTTCACGTTCCGGCCCATCGCCAGGACGTGGTCGAGGCCGCCGTAGCCGATGTCGTAGGCCCAGCCGTCGCCGCCGATGATCCAGAGGCTCTTCTTCACGAGGTAGTCGGCGATGTCGAGGAGGCGGCGCGCCGGGAGGCCCTTCTCGCCGGCGAGCTTCGCCTTGAGGGCGGCGACGCGCTCGCGCTGGTGCGCGATCCCCTGCTCGGTCGACTGGTCGGCCGTCAGGAGGCCGGAGACGAGCTCGTCGCCGAGCCCGCCGCCCAGCTCCTTCACGAGCTCGAGGGCGTGCTCGGCCTGCTTGTCGAGGGCGAGGCGCATGCCGAAGCCGAACTCGGCGTTGTCCTCGAAGAGGGAGTTCGCCCAGGCCGGGCCGCGGCCGTCGCGGTTCACGGTGTAGGGGGTCGTCGGGAGGTTCCCGCCGTAGATCGACGAGCAGCCGGTGGCGTTGGCGATCATCATCCGGTCGCCGAAGAGC
>JAGOBQ010000219.1 GCA_017999215.1 Thermoanaerobaculia bacterium | reverse complement strand
GCGGAGTTTCGGGCGATGCTCGACAACGGCGTCATCGCGGTCGAGGAGGAGCCCGAGGAGGAGGACTACGTCGAGACGGAAACGCCGGACGACGAGGAGCTCTTCGGGATCTACCGCGGGGCGATGAGGACCGAGACCGGCTTCGACGGGCTGCCGGGACTCCCGCCGCAGGTCGTCGTCTTCCGCGGGCCGATCCTTCGCTGCTGCGGAAGCAGCCGGGAGGCGGTGAAGGAAATACAGGACACCGTCCGTCACGAGCTCGGCCACTACTTCGGGCTCGAGGACGACGAGATGCCGTACTGAGGCGTCGATGGGCACGACACGCGCAGACCCGGACACCGGGGTCTCCTCCCGCTCCGCCACGCCGTTCCGCCGGCCCCTCCTCCTCGCCGCACTCCTGGCGGGCGTCGTCGTCCTGGGGGCCCGGTCGGCCGCGTGGGCCGAGCGCGAGGCGTCGCCGCTCGGGGACTGGCACCACTGGATGGAGACGGACGAGCACGCAGCGATCGCCGCCTCGGCGCGGATCGCCGCCGGCAACTGGCTCGACGTCCCGGCCTATCGACCCTGGTTCTCCTGGCAGGCGCAGTACGGGACGCCGGAGGAGTGGGACGCGGTCGTCCCGAGGAACGTCGCCTACCAGGGGCCCGGCTACCCGTACCTCCTCGCGGCGGCGGGGGCGACGGGCCTCGGACAGGTCGCCGTCGCCCGCCTCTGCCAGCTCCTTCTCGGAACGGTCGCCTCGGCGATCCTCGCCGCGGCCTGCGCGGCGCTGCTCCTGCGCTCGGGGCGGCCGGCGCGCCTCGCCCTCGCCGCGGGAGTCCTCGCGGGGACCCTGCACGGGACGTTCGCGCCGCTCGTCTTCCTCGACGGCTTCCTGTACCGGGACGGACCGGTCGCGCACCTCTCGGCGATCCTGCTCGCCGTGCCGCTCCTCGTCTCGCGCCCGCCGCAGGCCCGCGAGGGAGCGCTCCTCGGCCTCCTCGCCGGCTTCGGCGCTCTCCTGAAACAGACGATCCTGCCGCTCGGCCTCGTCGCCGGCGCCGTTCTCGCCTCCCGGGCAGAGGGGCGGAGGGGGAAGGCGCGGGCGGCGGCGGGCTTCGCGGCAGGTCTCCTCGTTGCCCTCGCGCCGCTCGTCGCGCGGAACGTCGCCGTCGGTGCTCCCGTTCTCGCGTTCGACACGAGACCCCTCGTCGGCCTCCCGTGGGCGAACGCGAAGGGGGCGGACGGGTCTGTGGACGCCTCGCCGCTCCTCATGGAGGTCCTGAAGGAGTCCCGCGGCTCGACGCTGCGCGCGGGCCTCCTGACGCTCGGAACGTGGCGAGACGAACCTGCGGGGTTCGTTCTGCTTCTCGGCCGGAAGCTCGGGAGCGCGTTCAACGGCGCGGAGGTCGCCGACAACGCCAGCTTCTTCTTCTTCCGCGACCGACTGCCGTGGCTGGCCCGGATGCCGCTTTTCGCCTGGGTGATCGGCACCGGCGCCGGCGGCCTCCTCCTGGCGGGGCGTCGGCGCCTCTTCCGCGAGGGGGAAGGGGTCCTCGTGGCCATTGCGGCGCTCGTTCCGCTCGGCGCGTGCCTGATGGTGTCGACGACGACCCGCTACCGGAGCGGCGCCTCCGCGCCCCTGGCGCTCGGCACGGCGCTCTTCGCGCTCCTCGCCCTCGAGGCGTTCCGCGAGCGCCGGCCGCTCCGGCTGCTGCCCTGGGCCGGCCTCGCGGCGGCCCTGACGGCCGTGGCGCTCCTTCCCTCGCCGGTCCGCGCCCGGCCGTGGCGCTGGGCCGACACGCTGGTGGCCGCAACGTTGGCCGAGTCTCGGGTCTCGCCGGAGGCGGGCGCGGCGGAGGTGAGGCGATACCTCGTGGAGAACCGCGAGGATCCGGATCGGGCGCGGGGGCTCGTCGCCATGAACCATTGGCTCGCCGGACGGCGGGAGCACACGCGGGTCGCGCCCGCGGGGATCGCCCCGCCGTTGCGCCGCTTTTCGGCAGCGGTCCGCTGAGCGAGCCGGAAGAAAGAGAAAAGGCCGGGCGTCGCCGCCCGGCCTTCGGAGAGCTGCTTCGTCGCAGGTGAATCAGTGGCGCGGGCCGCCGTGGCCGCCCGGGCCGTCGCGGCGCGGGCCGCGCGGGCCGCCGAAGCCCGGCCGCGGGCCGCGGCCCCGGTCGCCGAAGCCGCCCTCGCGGCGGAACGGCGGGCGGTCGTCTCCGCCCCCCTCGCCCTCGGGCGGGGTGGCGTTCAGCCCGAGGCGCTCGACCTCGGCGGCCGCCTCCTCGGGGGTGAGCGCCTGGCGGCGCGAAAGCTTGATCTTCCCGTTGACCGGGTCGATCGCGATGATCTTCACCTTCGCCTTGTCGCCGAGCTTCACGACGTCGGTCGTCTCGCGGACGCGGCCGGGGGCGAGCTCGGAGATGTGGACGAGGCCGTCGAGGCCGGGGAGGATCTCGACGAAGGCGCCGTACGGCTCGACCCGCTTGACGGTCCCCTCGTACTCGGTGCCGATCTCGGGGACGGTCGTGAGGGCCTTGATCGCCTCGATGCACTTCTCGGCCGAGGCCATGTCGACGGCGGCCACGGTGACCGAGCCGTCGTCCTGGACGTCGATCTTGACCGAGAACTCCTTCTGGAGCGCCCGGATCGTCTTGCCGCCGGAGCCGATGACGTCGCGGATCTTCTCCTCGGGGACGTGGATCGTCAGGAGGCGCGGCGCGTAGGCGGAGATCTCGGGGCGGGCCGTCGGGATCGCCTTCTCCATGATGTCGAGGATGTGCATCCGGCCGGCCTTCGCCTGAGCGAGCGCCTTCTCGAAGACCTCGCGGCTGATGCCGGAGACCTTGATGTCCATCTGGAGGGCGGTGACCCCTTTGCGCGTCCCGGCGACCTTGAAGTCCATGTCGCCGTAGTGGTCTTCCTGGCCGGCGATGTCGGTCAGGACGGCCCACTGATCGCCTTCCGCGACGAGGCCCATCGCGACCCCCGCGACGGCCGACTCCATCGGGACGCCGGCGTCCATGAGGGCGAGGGAGCCGCCGCAGATCGTCGCCATCGAGGAGGAGCCGTTCGACTCGAGGATGTCGGAGACGACGCGGATCGTGTAGGGGAACTCCTTCGGCAGGACGGCGTCGATGGAGCGCCAGGCGAGGCGGCCGTGGCCGATCTCGCGCCGGCCGGGGGACCCGAAACGCTTCACCTCGCCGACGGAGAACGGCGGGAAGTTGTAGTGGAGGAGGAACTTCTTCTCGAACTCGCCCTCGAGGTCCTCGATGAGCTGGGTGTCGTCCGAGGTCCCGAGCGTGACCGTGACGAGCGCCTGCGTCTCGCCGCGCGTGAAGAGCGCGGAGCCGTGGGTGCGGGGGAGGACGCCGATCTCGACCTCGATGGGGCGGACCTCGTCGAACGCGCGGCCGTCGAGGCGCTTGCGGTCGCGGAGGATCGTCTCGCGCGTCATCACCTCGACGAGCTCGGAGACCGCCCGCTTGACCTGGGCCTTCTTCTCCGGCTGGTCGTCCGGCACGACGGAGACGGCGGCCTTCTTGACCTCCTTGATCTTCGCGTACGACTCGATCTTCCCCTTCCAGGTGAGGGCCTCCATCATCGGGCCGTCCCAGTTGCGGCGGACCTCGGCCATGACCTCGGCCGGGACCGGCGCGGGAGGCGTGAAGGCCTGCTTGACGACGCCCTGGCGGCGCTGGAGCTCCTCGATCGCGTCGATGACCTTCTGGAGCTCGCGGTGCCCTTCGAGGATCGCCTCGAGCATCAGCTCCTCGGAGCACTCCTTGGCCCCCGCCTCGACCATCGAGACGGCCTTGCGGGTGCCGACGACGACGAGGTCCATCACGGACTCCTCGCGCTCCTTCTTCGTCGGGTTGAAGACGAAGCGGTCGCCGATGCGCCCGACGCGGACCGCGCCGAGGATTTCCGTGAACGGGATCGGGTTCACGGCGAGCGCCGCGGCCGTGCCGTTGATCGCGAGGACGTCGGGGTCGTTCTCGCCGTCGGCCGAGAGGACGAGGGCGACGACCTGCGTCTCGAAGGCGTATCCGGCCGGGAAGAGCGGCCGGATCGGCCGGTCGATCATCCGGCAGGTCAGGATCTCCTTCTCGGTGGGGCGTCCCTCGCGCTTGAAGAAGCCTCCGGGGATGCGCCCGGCGGCGTACTGGTATTCCTTGTACTCGACCGTGAGCGGGACGAAATCGACGTCCTTCGGGTCGCGCGCGTAGCACGCGGTGACGAGGACCATGGTGTCGCCGAGACGGACGACGGCCGAGCCGTCGGCCTGCTTGGCCACCTTTCCGTTCTCGATCGTGAGGGCACGGCCTCCCACCAGGGCGGTGACGGATTCCTTCATCGTTTCCTTCTTTCGGCCGGGGAGGCCGGGGCGCGGCCCCGCGCCGGCGCAGCTCCTACTTGCGGAGCCCGAGGCGCTCGATCAGGGCCTTGTAGCGCGTCACGTCGCGCTTCTTCAGGTAATCGAGCAGGCGGCGCCGCTGGCCGACCATCTGGAGCAGTCCGCGGCGGGAGTGGTGGTCCTTCGCGTGCGTCTTGAAGTGCTCGGTGAGGGACTTGATCCGCTCGGAGAGGAGCGCCACCTGCACCTCGGGGGAGCCGGTGTCGCCCTCGTGCCTCTCGAAGGCCTTGATCGTTTCCGTCTTGGGAGTGATGGTCTGGGCCACGGTTCTCTATCCTTCTCTTCTCAATCTCGAACGGCAGAGGATAAGGTCCGCCGTCGATCGGGTCAATTTCGGGGCCAAGTCTCTGTCCGGTGAGAAGATGCCGTCTGGCCCGTTGTCGGTCCGCGTGTCTGGAAAGGGAGCCGGAGCCGGGCCGACAGGCCCCGGTTCCCCAGGGGAACAGATCAGTCTTGTAGCACGATCTTCGGTTTCGCGAGGGCGAGCGCTCCCCGTCCGAGCGGCTCGAGGTGACCGAGCGCGACGAGGTCGCCCTCGGCGAGGAGCCGGACCCAGGGCGCTCCGGTTGCCTCCGCCGGGACGCGAACCGGCACGGCGTGCCCTCTCCGCACCTTGACCGCCTCGCCGGGAAGGAGGGCGATCGACGGGAAGGGGAGCGGCACGTCCGAGAGAGGCATCCAGCTCGGCGGCGCGGTCCTCTCGGCGGGCGCGAGCGCCTCGAGCGCGGGGAGCGTCCGGGCCCGATCGAGCGAGAAGGGGCCGATTCGCGTCCGGCGAAGAGAGGCGAGATGCGCTCCGAGGCCGAGCTCCTTCCCGACGTCGTGCGCGAGGGACCGGATGTAGGTGCCGGAGGAGCAGTCGACGTGGAATCGGGCGATGTCGCCCGAGACCTCGACGGAGTCGAAGCGCGTGATCCGGATCTTCTTCGGCAGGTGCGGGACCGCCTCGCCCCGGCGGGCGAGCTCGTAGAACTTCTTGCCGCCGATCTTCTTCGCCGAGAAGGGCGGAGGGGCCTGCTCGAACTCCCCGACCCAGCGGGAGCAGGCGGCGCGGAGCTGGTCCGCGTCGGGGCGGGGGTCGGGGTGCGGCGTTCCCACGGGAGTCCCCTCCCGGTCGTAGGTGTCGGTCTCCACCCCGAACCTCATCGTCCCCTCGTAGCTCTTGTCGTAGCAGGTGAGGAACGACTGGAGCCGCCCGGCCCGGCCGACGCACAGGACGAGAAGCCCGGTCGCGGCGGGGTCGAGCGTGCCGGTGTGGCCGACGCGCCGCGTGCCGAGCAGCCGGCGGACGGCGTCGACGACGTCGTGGGAGGTCATCGCCTCCGGCTTGTCGACGAGGAGGAGGCCGGACGGGCCGTCGGCCGAAGGAACGCTCATCGCGGCTCCGCGGCGACCGCGGCGGAAAGCGCGCGGGTGATTTCGGCCCTGGCCGACTCCCACGTCCCGCTCACGCGGCACCCGGCGGCGTTCCGGTGGCCGCCGCCGCTTCTCTCCGCGGCGACGGACCGGACGTCCACGGAGCCCTTGGAGCGGAGCGAGCAGCGAAAGACACCCGGCTCGTCGCTCTCGCGGACGAGGGCGGCGGCCTTGACGCCTTCGATCCCGCGGGCCCGGTTCACGAGCCCCTCGCCGTCCGCCGCGTCGGCGCCCGACTCGGCGAGGAACCGCTTCGGCAGGGAGACGAGCGCGACGCGCCCCTCGTCGTGGAGCTCGAGCGTGCCGAGGACGAGGGCCTCGAGCTTGACGGTCGACAGCGGCTTCGCCTCGAAGAGGAACTCGTTGACGACGTCGGGCCTCACGCCCTCCGTGACGAGGCGAGCGCCGAGCGCGAGGGCGCGGGGAGTCGTGTTGCCGTAGCGGAAGGAGCCCGTGTCGGAGACGAGCGAGACCCAGAGGTTCGTGGCGATCTCGGGCGTCATCGGCCACTCCAGCCGGTCGAGGAGGTCGGCGACGACCTCGCCCACGGCTGCGGCCGGCTCGACCACGAGGTTGTGGGTGGCCCATCTCGTGTTGCCGGGATGGTGGTCGAGGTTCACCGTCGTTCCGGAGAGAAGCTCCGGAAAGCCCGGCCGCTCGGCCTCGGGGCACTCCATGACGATCGCGGCGTCCCAGCCGCTCGGCCAGTCCGGCGGAAGGGCCTCGGAGACGACGACGTCCGCGACCCCCGGCATCCCGTCGTAGGAGCTCGACCAGCGGTCGCGCATGACGACGCGGGCTTCCCTCCCGCGCGCGGCGAGGGCCTGCGCGAGGGCGAGCGCCGACCCGAGGGAGTCGCCGTCGGGGTTCCGGTGACCCGTCAGGAGGAACCGGCGGCCCGAGGAGAGGAACTCGGCGACGGTCTCGAAGTCCGTCACGCTCACGCCTTCTCGTCCCCGCCGTCGTCTCCGCCCTCGTCCTCGGGATGGGGCAGGTGCCGGAGGATCTCCTCGATGCGCGCGCCGCGCTCGAGGCTGTGGTCCTCCTCGAAGCGCAGCTCCGGGGAGTGCCGCAGGTGGCAGTTGCGCCCGACCATGCCGCGGAGCATCGGGGCCGCGCGGTTCAGCGCCGCGACGCTCCGCTCGAAGGCCCCCTCGCCGCCGAGGACCGCGACGAAGACCCGGGCGGAGCGGAGGGCGGGGGAGAGGACGACGTCGGTGGTCGTGGG
>JAGOBQ010000218.1 GCA_017999215.1 Thermoanaerobaculia bacterium | reverse complement strand
GGAGAGGCCGCTCGCCGAGCGCCGAAACATGGTCTACGCGGGAACCGTCGTCACCTACGGCCGCGGCGAGCTCGTCGTCACCGCCACCGGCATGGCGACCGAGCTGGGGAAGATCGCGGGGCTGATCCAATCGGTGGTGGAGGAGAAGACGCCGCTCCAGAAGCGGCTCGACCGCCTCGGCCGGGGCCTCGCCATCGCCGCGGGAGTCCTCGTCGCGGTCGTCTTCCTTCTCGGGTTGAGGACTGCGGAGACGCGCGAAGAGGTCTTCGAGGTCCTCCTCACCGCCGTCAGCCTCGCCGTCGCGGCGATCCCGGAGGCGATGACGGCGGTCGTCACGATCGCCCTCGCCCTCGGGGCGCAGAGGATGCTGAAGCGCAAGGCCCTGATCCGGAAGCTCCCCGCGGTGGAGACGCTCGGCTCGGTCAGCGTCATCTGCTCGGACAAGACCGGGACGCTGACCCAGAACCGGATGACCGTCACCGCGATCGACGTCGCGAACCACCGGATCGACCTCGTCCAGCGGGAGGACGGCGGGCGATTCACGCTGGGGCGCGCCGGGTCTGCCGCAGAGGGCGGGGCGCTGGCCTCGACGCTCGACCTGCTCCTCGTGGGAGGAGCGCTCTGCAACGACGCCGACCTCGTCCGGGACGAGGGGCCGGCCGGCGCTTTTCACGCCGTCGGGGACCCGACGGAGGGGGCGCTGGTTCTGGCGGCGGCGGAGTACGGCGCGAAGAAGGACGAGCTCGACGAGGCACTCCCGCGGGTCGCCGAGCTTCCGTTCGACTCCGAGCGCAAGCGGATGACGACCGTGCACCGCGTGCCCGCCGAGGACGCGGAGGTCCCCGCCGCCCTGCGTCCGCTCTGGGCCCGGCGGAGCCGGGCCGTCGAGACGCCCGACTTCCTCGCCGTGACGAAGGGGGCCGTCGACGGGCTTCTCGGCGTGACCCGGTCCGTCTGGGTCGAGGGGGCGCTCGAGCCGCTCGACGAGGAGTGGCGCCGCAAGGTCATGGCGGCACACGACGACCTCGCGGCGAAGGGAATGCGCGTCCTGGGTGTGGCGGTTCGGCCGCTCGAACGTCCGCCGGCCGGGTCGGAGCTTCCCGGGCTGGAGACGGACCTCATCCTCGTCGGTCTCTTCGGCCTGCTCGACCCGGCCCGTCCCGAGGTCACCGACGCCGTGGCCCGCTGCCGGGCGGCGGGGATCCGCCCCGTCATGATCACGGGCGACCACCCGCTCACGGCCCGTCACATCGCCCGGCAGGTGGGGATCACCGAGAGCGAGGAGTTCCTGACCGGCCCGGACCTCGACCGGCTGACGGAGGCCGAGCTGCGCGAGAAGGTGAACGCCGTCTCGGTCTTCGCCCGCGTCTCCCCGGAGCACAAGATCCGGCTCGTCGCCGCGCTCCAGGAGCAGGGCCTCGTCGTCGCCATGACGGGAGACGGCGTCAACGACGCGCCCGCGCTCCGGAAGGCGGACATCGGCGTGGCGATGGGCATCACGGGAACCGACGTCTCGCGGGACGCGGCCGAGATGGTCCTCCTCGACGACAACTTCGCCACGATCGTGGCGGCCGTCGAGGAAGGCCGGAAGATCTACGACAACATCCGGAAGTTCATCAAGTACCTCCTGAGCTGCAACGCGAGCGAGATCGCCGTGATGCTGCTCGGGCCGCTCCTCGGGATGCCGCTCCCCCTCCTGCCGCTCCAGATCCTCTGGATGAACCTCGTGACGGACGGCCTCCCGGCCCTGGCGCTCGGCGTGGAGCCCGCCGAGGAGAACGTCATGAAGCGCCCTCCCTACTCCTCGGAGGAGAGCATCTTCGGGCGCGGCCTCGTGGCGTTCGTCGCCGTGATGGGCGTCGTGATGAGCCTGATCTCGCTCGGCATCGGGCTCTGGGCGTTCCGGAGCGGCGACCCGGCCTGGCAGACGCTCCTCTTCACGACGCTGATCTTTTCCCAGGTGATCCTCGCGCTCGAGGTCCGCTCCGAGAGGAGCTCGCTCTTCCGCATCGGGCTCTTCACGAACCCTCTGATGGTCGCCGCTTTCCTCTCGACGATCGGCCTGCAGGTGGCGGTCGTCTACCTGCCGTTCCTGCAGAGGGTTCTCCGGACCTCCCCCCTGGGCGTGCGCGACCTCTTCATCGCGTTCGGGTCCGGACTCGCCGTCCTGGTCGTCGTAGAGGCCTGGAAGGCCCTCCAGCGCCGGAGGACGGCGAGCTGACCGGCGTCCCTTCCTACATCCAGTACGGTTCGGCGTTGTAGAAGCCGTAGACGCGCTTGCCCCAGTCGAGGTCGGACATGTCGGGCCAGGCGTTCTTGTCGAAGCCGGGCGCGGCGGCGAGGCGCTCCTTCGCGACGTCGAGCGTGAAGGTGTGGTCCTGCGTGTTGAGCGTCATCGACTTGTAGGGGACGGCGAACAGCTTCTCGCCGATTCCGAGGATTCCTCCGAACGAGAGGACGCAGTAGCCGATCCTCCCGCTGTCGATGTCGATCATGAACTCCTCGATGCTGCCGAGGCTCTCGCCGGCGAGGTTCTTGACGGCGTTCCCCTTGAGGGTCGATGCGGTGAGGAGAACGGGTCGGGCTTCCGTCAGGGTCGTGGTCATCTGGATCTCCTTCTTCGGTTCGGTCGCCGTGCGACCTCTCCGAGACTCGATGAGCGCAACACCAGTGCCACGGTCGGGCGGTGGGGCCGGGCCGGAGCGGGCGGGCCGCCGCCGCGATTCGGGCGCGGACGGCTCTCTGGCACTCCTCTTGCGCTTCCCGAAGCATGACGAACGCCCGGTCGAGCGATCTTCCCCCGCGGGACGCCCCGCTGTCGGAGCTGCTCCACAGGCTCGCCGAGCGCGGGACCGAGCTGGGCGAGGCTCGCATCGGAATGGCACGCGCGGAGCTCGCGAAGGACCTCGAAGGCCGCCTCCGTCTCCTGGCTCTCTTCGCTGGAGCCGCGCTCCTCGTCCTGTGCGGCCTGCAGCTCGCCGTGGTGGCGCTGGTCATCGCCCTCGCGGAGACGCCGGCCGGCTGGCTCGCCGTGCTGGCCGCGGCGGTCCCGTTCCTGGGCGCGGGCGTCGGGCTCTTCCTGCTCGCCCGCTCGCGCACGGGAGCTCCGTTCCTGAAGAGGACTCTCGAGGCGCTGAAGGAGGACCTGCGATGGCTCCGGACACTGCTGCCCTGACGAAGCGACCGATCGCCCGGGACGCCGATCTCGACCGGATGCGGGAGCGGGCCGGCGCGCTGCGGGGCCGGATCGGAGCGGACGTGCTCGAGCTGAAGCGCCGGGCCCGCTCGGCGCTCGACCTCCGGCGGCAGATCGCGAAGCACCCGATCGCGGCCGCCGCCGTCGTCGTCGTCGGAGTCCTGGCGGCCGCCTGGATCGCGCGGTCGCTGGTCCGTCGCGCGCCGCGGCTCGACGGGACGCGTGGCGGGGGCGCGAAACGCGCGCGGCGGCCCTTCAGTCGGGGAGCCGGGAAGCCCGGACGATGAACCGGTCGGGAGCGTTCCCGACGTACCCGAACGGGTGGCACGTCACGAGCGTGAGGACGGCCTCGGGGGTCGGGTCGAGGACGCGAATCTCGCGAGGACCGACGACCTCGGTCGACTCCACGCGATAGTCGTAGCGGCGTCCCGGCACCCGGACGTGGATCACGTCGTCGACCCGGACGTGCCGCAGGGCCCGGAAGAACGTGTCGCGGTGGCCCGCGAGCGCCATGTTCCCGCGCTCGCCGGGCCGCGCAGTCCCGGGGATGCGCCCCACGGCGACCGTGAGCGTCGCGTCGTCGTCCCCGTCCCGGATCATCGCCGACAGGCCGATCCGCGGGATCTCGATCCGACCGAGGAGAAGGGGATCGCCGACGGGAGGAGGAGAGGAGGAAGCCGGGGCCGCGACCGTCGCGAAGGAGGCCGCCCCGAGCGCCGGCGCGGCGGCGAGCCTGTCCAGACCGGAAAAGGCGCGCCCCTGGCGCGCCTGGTAGGTCCGGGAGATGACGATCGTCGCGAGGGCTCCGCCGAGGAGCGAGATGCCGAGGGCCCAGAGGGCGATCTCGCCTCGGCGGAGCCACCGCGCGACGCCGCCGCGGTTCACGCGGTCCGGTTCACGAGGGACCGAAGCCCGAAGGCGCCGGCCAGGGAGAGGAGGCCGAGGGCCGCGAAGAGCGGGACGCGGCTCGCCGTCTTCGGCAGCTCGCGGGCGACGGCCACCTTGACGGGAGGGGCCGGCTCGACCCGGGCGAGCTTCGGCTCGTACGGCTTCACCTGGCGCTCCGGGGTCACGACCAGCAGCGGCGCGGTCGCGTAGGTGGTTTCCGTCACCGCGTCGTCGACCGCGTACACAGGCTCTTTGGCCAGGGCCGCGAGCTCCATGGCCCGCCGCTGCGAGTAGACGATCTCGTGACCGATGCTCCGGTCGGCGGCGAACCAGGTGCGGAGGACCTTGGGCTGTCCGGCCGGGGTCGACCAGACGACGTAGCGGCTCTCCGGAGTGATCTCGCCCATCGTGGTCGGGTATGGCCTCGAGAGGACGGTCGTGTAGACCTTCTTCTGCTCCGGGTCCATGACCCGAAGCATGTCCTTGTTGGAGTCGATCATCACGACCTTGATGTGGTACGTGCCGGGCTGCAGGGTGACGGTCCCGACGTCGAGCGGCTCCGTCACGGTGAACGTCGCCTCCTCCGGCGGGCTCTGCGCGAGCGCGGAGCCCGCCGGGGCGGCCGCGATGAGCGTCGCGAACGCGCCCAGGGCCAGTCCGATCATCAGCTTCTTCATGTCAGGTCCTCCTCTTTCGGTTCCGCTCGGCTCGAGCGGAAGCGGATGTGGCCGGAAACGGTCCGGCGACCGACGACCGGGTCGTGCAAGCGTTTCCACCGCGCTGGAAAGAAGTGCCGGTGGCGTTCATCGATCCCCGTCGCGCCTGTTACGCCTGTCGCGACGGTCGCGGTCCCGATCCCGGCGGTCGTTCGACCGCCACTCTCGGTAGTCGTCGCCCATGGAGAGCCGCTGGTTCGACCAGTGAGCCGGCTCGTAGCGCCAGGCGCGGCCTTCGCGGACGTAGCGCGCCTTGATCCACCGGGCGTTCCGGTACTCGGGGCGCTCCCAGCGGCCGGGAATCCAGATCCAGTCGTTCTGCTGCCAGTCCCAGGAGCCGCGGACCCAGAGGTGCTGACGGTCCGGCCGGCGGGTCCTCATCTCCCGCCGCATCGGCGGCGGGGCCCTGTGGCCGACGCGAATCTCGAGACCCGGGAGGGGGAGTTCGACGCGGATGCCGAGCTGCGCGGCGGCAGGAAGGGACGTCAGGAGGAGGAGCGCCATCGCGGCGAGAGATTTTCCAAGGAGCTTTTTCATATCGACCTCGTCCCGGCTCAGCGCAAGACGGGTGCCGTGAGGCGAGCCGCCGGATCGAGGGAGGCCCCCGCGCTCCGAAAAGCCCACGCTGGCACTCCTCTTGCGCTGCTGAGGACGTCGCTGGGAAGCGCGCGGACTCTCGCTCGCGGACGAACGCGCTTCCCGGGAGACCACCCGTCTCGCAGGCACCGGGCCGCGTCCCCGGCGGCTCGCGAGACCCGACAGAAGGAGACAGCTCGATGAACGGTCCGAAGATTCTGGCCATCGTCCTGATCGTCGCCGGCGCCCTCGCGCTCGCGTACGGCGGGTTCACCTACACCCGGAAGACCCACAAGGCCGAGCTCGGGCCGATCTCCTTCGCGGTGAAAGACAAGGAGACCGTGAACGTGCCGGTGTGGGCCGGCGTCGCATCCATCGTGGTCGGCGGGGTCCTGCTCTTCGCGGGAGCGAAGAAGTAGCCGTGCCCGAATCCGCGCCTGTGCTCCCCACGGCGCATGAACGTGCGGCCCCGGCGGCCGTTCGAAAGGACTCGACACAATGACGAAATCCCATCTCAGACTTCTGGTACCCGGAATCCTCGGAGCGGCCGCGCTGGCGATGACCGTGGGGTGCGCCACCACGATGACGACCCAGAGCACTCAGCAGACCGACTCGGCCATCACCTCGTCCGTCGAGAACTCGCTGCAGAACAGCGAGAAGGTCAAGGCGCGCCAGGTGGAGGTCCAGACCCGGGAGGGCGTCGTCTACCTGACCGGCGTCGTCGACACCGAGGAGGCGAGGCGCGAGGCCGGACGGCTCTCCTGGCGCACGGCGGACGTGTCCGGCGTGGTGAACGACCTGACGGTCGGGGAGAGGACGGTCGGCAGCTGGGTCGACGACGTGAGGATCAGCTCGCAGGTCAAGGCGAAGCTCATCGCCAACAGCGAGATCCGGGCGCGCGACATCGACGTGAGCTCCTCGCAGTCCGTCGTGACGCTCATCGGGCGGGTCGCCTCGGCGCAGATCAAGAGCGACGCCGAGCGGGTCGCGCGCAACACCAAGGGCGTCAAGGACGTGAACAACGAGCTCGAGGTCGGGAGGCTCCGGCGCTAGACGGCGCCGGCGGGTCGGACCGGGTCGATCCCGGCGCCCGGGCTCTCGAGGCGGCGGGGCGCTCCTTCAGCGGAGCCTCCGCCGCCTCTCTTCGTTCTCGGGAGCAGCCCTGAAGAGGGAGAAGCCCCGCCGGCCGGATGCGGCAGGCGGGGCTTCTGCGGATCGGGGAAGGATCTGAGCCGAACGATCCGGTCAGGCGGCTTTCCCGAGGTACCGGATCGCGACGAGCCCGGTGAGCGTCATGAGGAGGAGCAGGCCCCAGGTCGAGAGTGTCGGGATTCCCGAGGCCCCTCCGACCGTCATCGTGTAGGCCCGCGTTCCGGGGCAGCCGTTCGCGTCGAGGGCCGTGATCGTGAAGCGGAAGAGACCGGTCGCCGTCGGAGTGCCCGACAGGCTGGCCGTGTCGGGTCCGAGCGGGCCGAGCGTCAGCCCGGGAGGGAGCGCGCCGGCCGTCACGCTGAACGTGTAAGGCGCCGCACCACCGGTCGCGGAGATCGTCTCGGCGTAGGGGAGGCCGAGCTCCGGATCCGGGAGCGTCGCGGGCAGGACCGTGACCGTCGGGCAGGCGGCCGGGTTGACGAGGATCGTGTAGGCGTGGCTCACCTGGCAGTTGTTCTCGTCGGTGGCGGTGATGGTGAAGCTGTAGTTGCCGATCGTGGTGGGAATGCCGGCCAGGGTGACGGTCTTCGTGGCCGTGAGCGGGCTGA
>JAGOBQ010000217.1 GCA_017999215.1 Thermoanaerobaculia bacterium | reverse complement strand
GCCCGGCGACGAGGTCGCGGACCCGCTCGGCCGAGACGACGATCTTGGCCGCCATCTCGGCGGCCTCCTTCCTCGGGAACTCCTCGTCCCGGAGCATCTCGGCGTAGCCGAGGATGACGCCGAGCGGGTTGCGCAGGTCGTGGGCGGCGATCCCGAGGAACGTGCTCTTCTCCTCGTTCAGGCGCTTCAGGTCGGCGGCGACGCTCCGCACCTTCTCGCTCGCGGCCTCGAGGAGCCGCATCGTGACGAACGTCCGGCGCTGCCACGCCTCCCGGAAGTAGCCGGCGACCGAGAAGAAGAACCAGAGGAGGAGGAGCGTCCCGAGCGAGACGACGACGACGTCGGCCGGGAGGGGCGGTCCCCAGCCGGGGAGCTTGCGGACGAGGGCGACGGCGGGGAAGGCGAGGACGATGAGGCCGGCCCGGACGACGCTCGCGGCGAAGCCCGACGGGAGGAGGCCGATCGCCGCGGAGGCGAGCGGGAAGCTGAGGGCGGCGAAGTAGACCGTCGTCCCCGGCTCCTGCGGCTGCCCGACGGCGATCATCGCCGCGACGGCCCATCCGGCGCCGACGCTTCCCACCTCCAGGAGCGGCCGCGTCCAGCGCGCGAACCGCGGGAGCGTTGCGAGGAAGGCGAGGACCGCGACCGGGAGGGCCAGCGCGACGAGGCGGATGACGAGGATGCTCCGCCAGGTCTCGGGGAACGCGATCGGGTCGAGGACCCCGAACGCGAGGATCGTCGCGAGCGCGACGAAGACGGACGGGCGGAGGATGCGTGCGCTCGACGACCGCTGCTCCTCGCGGAAGGCGGCCTCGACGAGCGGGTCGCGGAACCGGAGCTTCCAGGCGTCGTCGAGGTCCCGTTCGCTCACCGGGACGACGGGTCCCTCCCTCTTCGGCGGGCGCGGGATGCGCCATCCCGAGGAGGAGTGCCGTCCCCCGAGTACCGTTCCGCTGCCCATTGCTGGGGATTCTGCACCGGACCCCGCCCCGCCGCCTCCCACTTTTCGGTCGGGGTCACCCCCGAAGGAAGGCGAAGAGCTTCCAGGTGAGGCCGGCGACGAGCGCCGACGCGGGGATCGTCAGGACCCAGGCGCCGACGATGTTCCTCGCGACGCCCCACCGGACCGAGGAGAGGCCGTGCGTGGCGCCGACTCCCATGATCGCCCCGGTGATCGTGTGCGTCGTCGAGACGGGGATCCCTCCGAGGGACGCCCCGATGAGCGTGACCGCGCCGGCGAACTCGGCGCAGGAGCCGCCGACGGGCTTCAGCGGGGTGATCCGCATCGACATCGTCCGGACGATCCGCCATCCGCCGGAGAGGGTCCCGAGACCGATCGCCGCGTGGCACATCAGGACGATCCAGAACGGCACGTGCGACCCGGAGAGATGGCCGGTCGAGAGGAGGAGCGCGAAGATGATCCCCATCGTCTTCTGGGCGTCGTTCATTCCGTGCCCGAAGGAGAACGCGGCGGCGGAGAGGAGCTGGACCTTTCGGAAGACGCGGTCGACCCGGTCGGGCCTCCAGTGCCGGAACGCCCAGGCCGCGCCGACGTAGTTCGCGAATCCGAGCACGAGGCCGAAGAGGGGCGAGAGGACGATGAAGGCGCTCGTCACGACGAGCCCCTTGACGACGAGGCTCCCGACTCCCGCTTTCACGAAGGCCGCGCCCGCGAAGCCGCCGATGAGCGCGTGGGAGGAGGAGGACGGGAGGCCCCACCACCAGGTGAGGAGGTTCCAGACGATCGCACCGACGAGGCTCGCGAGGACGAGGTCGGGGTCGACGACCGCCGGATCGACGATTCCCTTGCCGATCGTCTTCGCGACGCGCGTCTCGAGCGCGAAGGCCGCGACGAAGTTGAAGAAGGCGGCCCAGACGACGGCGACCCTGGGCGAGAGGACCCGCGTCCCGACGACCGTGGCGATGGAGTTCGCCGCGTCGTGGAATCCGTTGATGTAGTCGAAGACGAGGGCGATGGCGATGATCAGGACGACGTAGGTCACGGGCGTTCAGGTCGACTTGATGACGATCGCCTCGAGCGTGTTGGCGACGTCCTCGCAGCGGTCGGTCGCGCCCTCCACGAAGTCGTAGATCTCCTTCCACTTCATGACCTCGATCGGGTCCTTCGCCTCCGCGAAGAGCCTCCCGATCGCGATCTGCGCGACCGTGTCGGCCTCGTTCTCGAGGCGGTTGATCTCGACGCAGGCCTCGAGGATCTGCTTCGAGTGCTTCAGGTCGGACAGGAGAGCCATCGCCTTCTGGATCGCCTCCGCCGACTGGACGATGATCGAGGTGATCTTCTTCAGCTCGGGGGTCGTCGAGGCGATCCGGTAGAGGACGATCCGGGCGGCCGCCGCGTCGATGTAGTCGAGGACGTCGTCCAGGTTCCGCACCAGGACGTGGATGTCCTCGCGGTCGATCGGCGTGATCCAGGTCCGGTTCAGGAGGTCGAACGTCTCGTGGGCGATCTGGTCCCCCTGGTGCTCGAGCTGCTTGATCCGCACGGCGCGCTCGTCGTCGAGGACCGGGGAGGCGGCGAGGGCGTCGAGGACCCGCGCCGCCTCGAGGATCACCGCGGCGCCGCGTGCGAACTGCGGCAGGAAGGTCTCTTCGCGTGGGAAAAGGCGCATCTGGAGCTCTCCTCCGGGCGAAGGAGGTTATCAGCCGCCGCGCTGCGGCGACGCTCCGAAGCCCGGCGGCTCAGCTCTCCCGGGGCGCCGCCGCCTCCCGGAGGATCGCGACGGCCGCGGGGCGGCCGGCGGCCGCCTCGCCGGAGACCCGGATCGCCTCCGCGCGGAGCTCGAGGTCGCCGGATCCGGTCGCGAGCCGGAGCGGGCCGGCCGCGCGGCCGCTTTCGAGGGCCTCGCGGAGGAGGTCGGTCACCGCCTTCTCGCGGACCAGCTCCAGGACGTGCTCCCCTCGCCGCAGCGCGTCGGGCGGGAGGCGGAGGAGGCCGAGCGCCGCGGGATTCGCGTCGAGAAGGGAGAGGTCGCGGTCGACGACGAGGAGCCCGGTCGGGATCCCCTCGAAGATCGCGCGCGAGACCGTCTCCTGCCGGAGGACCGCCTCGTTCCCTTCGTTCGTCCGATCCAGGAGGTCGCCGAGCGCCGAGTGGACGGCGGCCGTCTCCTCGGAGACGGCGCCCGGGTTCGCCGGGCGCCGTCCCTTTCCGACGGCCTCCACGGCGGCGAGCACGAGACCGAGCTCGGCCGCCTGACGGAGACGCAGCCGGACGACGACCCCTCCGGCGAGCAGCCCGGCCAGAGCGCAGACCGCGAGGACGCGCCGGCGGTAGGGGGCCTCCCAGGCCGCGAGGTCCTTCTCGGGGAAGGCCAGGCGCAGGACCTCTCCGTTCCGGAGCCGGGCCGCCGCGTAGACGAGCCGCTGCCCGAGCGTCGAGGAGAAGCGGGCCTCCACCCCCCGCCCCGTGCGGAGCGCGTCGCGCACCTCGGGGCGGCCCGCGTGGTTCTCGAGGGAGCCGAGCCGGCTGCGGTCGACGCCGCTGTCCCCGAGGACCTGGCCGTCGGTCGCGACGAGCGTGGCCCGGAGCGCGAGCTGCCGGCCGATCCGGTCGACGGCTTCCTTCGGGTCCCCGCCCGAGGCGAGGACCGCCTCGACGTCCGGACCGACCCGCTCGAGCAGCGAGAAGGCGGCCTCCTCCGTCCGGCCCGCGATCGCCCCCTCCAGGATCCGTCCGAGGACGGCGCCCGCCACGAGGCCTCCGACGAGCCCGAGGAGCAAGGGGAGGGCGAGCCTCCGGGCGAGGGCCGGGGCGCGGTGGAGGGGGCGGGGCGGTTCGGGCGTCGTCATGAGAGCCCGGGATCGTAGCGCCGCCCCGTTAAGACCGTGTGGGGTCGATCGGGGGCGGGACGGGCGTCGTCGACCGCGAGATCCGCGAGGAGGGGGCCTCGTCCCGGTAGAAGCCGCGCGTCGAGAGGAGGCGCCAGGTCCGCTCGACCAGGTCCTTGTCGGAGACGGGCCTGGAGAGGATCTCGCTCGCGCCGACCTGGCGGGCGAAATGCTCCTGCGCCCGGTCCACCCGCGTTCCGAGAAGGAGGACGGGAACCTGGGCGAACGTCGGTGTCGCCTTGAGGATCCGCGCCACCTCGAACCCGTCGGCCTTCGGGAGGGCGATGTCCATCACGACCGCGTCCGGGACCCGCGACATCAGGAGCTCGAGGATCTCCTCGCCGCTCCGCGCCTCCACGGCGTCGCAACCCGACTCGGCGAACGCCTGGCCGGCCGCGATCCGATCCGCCCCGTCTCCCATGACGACGAAGACCGTGGGGCGGCCGGCGGGGCGCCGCGCCGCCGGGAGGGTGGGAGGCGCAGATGCGCCCGAGGGGGGGCGCAGGAAGGGCGAGGGCGTCTCCGTCGGGGCCGGCGCAGCGGCGGCCCCGGGTGCCGGACGGGGGCGCGGACGATGAGGCACGACGGGAGTGGGGTCCTCGTCGCGAAGGGAGTCGACGGGCCGCTGCGGCCACGCGCCGCCTCCCGGATCGCCGAGGGCCGCGTCGATCGCTCGCGCCAGCGCGGCCTCCTCGTCTTCGAGGCCGGCCGCGTCCGGGAGGCCCGCCGCCCGTGCGAGGGCCGCGTCGAGCGCGGCCGCGGTCGGCGGCCGGTCCTCGCGCCGCTTCGCGAGGGCGCGGTGGACGACCTCGCGGAGGCGCTGCGGGATCTCGGGGTAGAGCGAGAGGTTCCCCGGAACCGGCTCGGAGATCTGCTTCATCGCGATCCCGAGCGCGGAATCCGCGGTGAAGGGGAGGACGCCGGAGAGCATCTCGAACGCGATGATCCCGATCGAGTAGACGTCGCTCCTCACGTCGGCGGACTGACCCATCGCCTGCTCGGGCGAGATGTAGTGCGGCGTCCCGAGGACGACCGCCTCCTGCGTCAGCTTTTCGTCGACGGCTCCCCGCGCGAGGCCGAAGTCGAGGATCGAGACGACGTCCCCGGCCCCGACGATGATGTTCTGGCTCTTCAGGTCGCGGTGGACGATCCCCTGCTCGTGCGCCGCCTGGGTCCCCTGGCAGATCTGGCGGAGGATCCCGATCGCCCTTTCCGGCGGGATGCGGCCCTCCTGGAGGATGAGGGTCTGCAGGTCCTGGCCGGGGACGAACTCCATCGTGATGTAGGGGTGTCCGCCGCCGCTCCCGAAGTCGTACATCCGGGCGACGTTCGGGTGCTTGACCCGGCGGTTCAGGCTGATCTCGCGCTTGAAGCGGGCGAGGATCGCCCCGTCGTCGTCCCCGACGTGCCCGTAGAGGACCTTGATGGCGACGACCTCGTCGAGGTCCCGGTCCCTCGCCTTGAAGACCACCCCCATCCCGCCGCGGCCGAGGTCCTCGAGCCACGTGTAGCGGGGGGCCCCGGCGAAGAACTGGGTTCGGAAGGTGTCGAGGTTCATCTCGGGTCACGGCCCGCGGGCAAGCGGGTCGCCGCGCGCCGAACCCTCATTATCGCCCGGCGGCGCGTTTCCCGCAGGGCGCCCGGCGCCCTGTCGTCCCGTCGCCCGGGGCGATAGGATGCCTCCTGTCCCGCAACGACACGCGAGGAGACCCGCACATGACCACGATCGACACCATCACCACCGCCCTCGGCGCCGAGGCGAAATCCCTTCTCGAGCACACCTGCTCCGGGATCCCGAAGGAGACGCTCCACCTCCCGGGTCCCGACGTCGTGGACCGCATCTGGTCGATGTCCGACCGCCCGATTCCCGTCCTCCGGAGCCTCCAGCAGCTCGTCGACCACGGCCGCCTGGCCGGGACCGGCTACCTCTCGATCCTGCCCGTCGACCAGGGGATCGAGCACTCGGCGGGCGCCAGCTTCGCGAAGAACCCCGTCTGCTTCGACCCCGAGGGGATCGTGAAGCTCGCCGTCGAGGGGGGCTGCAACGCCGTCGCCTCGACGCTCGGGGTCCTCGGCGCCGTGGCGCGGAGGTACGCCCACAAGATCCCGTTCCTGCTCAAGATCAACCACAACGAGTTCCTGACCTACCCGAACAAGTTCGACCAGATCCTGTTCGCTCAGGTGAAGCAGGCGCGCGACATGGGGTGCGTGGCCGTCGGCGCGACGATCTACTTCGGCTCGGACCAGTCGGGGCGCCAGATCGTCGAGGTGGCGCAGGCGTTCCACGCCGCTCACGAGATGGGGATGGCGACCGTCCTCTGGTGCTACCTCCGGAACCCCGCCTTCAAGATGGACAAGGACTACCACGTCGCCGCCGACCTGACGGGGCAGGCGAACCACCTCGGCGTGACGATCGAGGCGGACATCATCAAGCAGAAGCTCCCCGAGACGAACGGCGGATTCCTCGCGCTGAACTCGAAGGAGAACCCGTACGGCAAGACCGACAAGCGGATCTACGAGAAGCTGACGACGGACCACCCGATCGACCTGACGCGCTACCAGGTCGCGAACTGCTACATGGGCCGCGCGGGCCTCATCAACTCGGGCGGCGCCTCGGGCGAAAACGACTTCGCCGAGGCCGTGAAGACGGCCGTCGTCAACAAGCGCGCCGGCGGCATGGGGCTCATCTCCGGCCGCAAGGCATTCCAGCGCCCGATGGCCGAAGGGGTCAAGCTCCTCAACACGATCCAGGACGTCTACCTCTGCAAGGAGGTCACGATCGCCTGACGCGGTCGCGACCGCCGCGGAACCCACGAAGGCCCCCGGGCGACCGGGGGCCTTCGCACGTGCGCGGAAGCGCGAGGTCAGTAGCCCGGGACCGGCACGAAGCATCCCTCGACGGCGCGCGCGACGCGCGTTGCCCAGGCGACGACCTGCCCGTCGCGGAAGCCGCGCTGGAAGCTGCGCTCGGAGGGGGAGCTGCCGCGCCGGTCGGATGGCGGGCGCTGCTCGTCGCCATCGAAGCGCAAGGCGTCGAGGGAGGAGCAGCCGGGCGTCGAGCGGCTGCGCTGCGCCTCGACTCCTGCGGCGAAGCCGGCCAGGTATTCGGGGTCGTCCGTCACGCGCGAGAGCGCCTGCGCGGCCTCGTCGAGCGCGGCGAGCCGCGTCGCGGCGAGGGCCCGGTTCGTCTCCTCGGCCTTCCACGCCGCGTGCCGCGCCAGCGTCTCCTCGTAGTCGCGCGGATACGGGTCGCGCTCGCGCCCGTTCCAGGCCCGGGACCGGCGTGCGGCTGCCTCGCTCTCGTGGCGCTCCACGACCTCGAGCAGCTGCGCGTCGACGTCGTCCATCT
>JAGOBQ010000216.1 GCA_017999215.1 Thermoanaerobaculia bacterium | reverse complement strand
TGGCCCTTGCGGTCGGCAGCATCGGTTGCTGTACGACACGCCAACGCCCACATGGGCTTCGCGCTTCGAGCCAACCAGGGACTGCGCCGGCGCGCCGCTGGACTCGAGGCGCTGCGAATACAGAAGAGTCGCCCTGCGCCTCACGTCGACATCGGATCGCACGGCCCGGCGCCAACGCAAAGGCCGGGAAGGACGGATCGCTCCGCCCTCCCCGGCCTGATGGTCTCAGGGGTCTGGAAAGAAGGGTTAGTAGCGGCCGCGGCCGCCGCCGCCGCCGTAGCCACCACCGCCGTAACCACCGCCGCCGCCGTAGCCACCGCGGCCACCGCCGCCGCCGCCCGTGCGGGCTTCCTGCGGGCGGGCCTCGTTGACGCGCAGGGTCCGGCCGCCGTGCTCCTGGCCGTTCAGGGCGCTCATCGCGCTCTGGGCCTCGCTGTCGTTCATCTCGACGAATCCGAAGCCCTTCGACTGGCCGGAATCGCGGTCGCTCACGACGCGGGCGGAGTGGACTTCCCCGAAGCCCTCGAACAGGCCGCGGAGGGTGGCGTCATCCATCGTGTAGGGGAGGTTTCCGACGTAAAGCTTCATTTCGATCTCGAGGTCCTTGTTTCAGTGCGCGCCGAGGCGAGCGGTTTTCGGAGTCGGCGCGATTCCGAGCCGACGGGAAGCGAGTTGTCACCGTCCTCACCGCCGGTCGGAGACGGAACGGGTCCCTTTCAGCACAACACGGCCGCGACCGGTTGTCAACTGCCGCGCGGAGGCCAGCCGCCGGGAGGCGCCCGGAGAGCCCCCCGGGCTCACTCCCACTCGATCGTCGCCGGCGGCTTCGAGGTCACGTCGTAGACGACGCGGTTCACGCCGCGGACCTCGCCGACGATGCGCCGGGACGCCCGGTCGAGGAGGTCGTGAGGGAGGCGAGCCCAGTCGGCCGTCATGTAGTCGATCGTCGTCACCGCCCGGAGCGCGACGACGTGCTCGTACGTCCGGCCGTCGCCCATCACTCCGACGGAGCGGACCGGGAGGAGGACGGCGAAGGCCTGCGCCGTCCGGTCGTAGTCGCCCGAGGCCCGCAGCTCCTCCATGAAGATCGCGTCCGCCTCCTGGAGGATGCGGACGCGCTCGGGCGTGATCTCGCCCGGGATCCGCACCGCGAGCCCCGGCCCGGGGAACGGGTGCCGGTAGAGCATCTCGCGCGGGATGCCGAGCTCCTCGCCGAGGCGGCGGACCTCGTCCTTGAAGAGCTCGCGGAGGGGCTCGACGAGCCGGAATCCGAGCTTGGCCGGGAGGCCTCCGACGTTGTGGTGCGTCTTGATGACGGCGGACGGGCCGTGGATCGAGACCGACTCGATCACGTCGGGGTAGAGAGTCCCCTGCGCCAGCCAGGCCGCGCCGTCCACCGCCTTCGCGTTCTCGGCGAAGACGTCGATGAAGAGGCCGCCGATGATCTTCCGCTTGCGCTCCGGGTCGGTCACGCCCGCGAGCGCGGAGAGGAAGCGCTCGGAGGCGTCGACGCCCGTCACCGGCAGGCCGAGGTGCCCGAAGGCCGCCAGCACGTGCCGCCCCTCGTCCTTCCGGAGGAGGCCGGTGTCGACGAAGACCCCCCGGAACCGCTCCCCCACCGCCTCCCGGATCAGGACGGCGGCGACGGTGGAGTCGACTCCGCCCGAGAGGGCGCCCAGGACGATTCCGTCGGTGACCGTCTCGCGAACCTTCGCGACGGCCGACTCCCGGAAGCTCGCCATCGTCCACTTCGGAGCGCATCCGCAGACTCCGTAGAGGAACGCCTCGAGCATCTCGGCGCCGTGGTCGGTGTGGTGGACCTCGGGGTGGAACTGGAGGCCGTAGAGCGCCCGTTTCGGGTCCTCGAAGGCCGCGACCGGGGCGTTCGTCGTCCGCGCCGTCACCGTGAACCCGTCCGGCACGGTCTCCACGTGGTCGCCGTGGCTCATCCAGACGGTCTCCCGTGGTCCGAGCGCCCCGAGGAGCCGCCCGCCCGTCACGTCCACGACGGCACGGCCGTATTCCCGCCCCGGCGCGCGGCCCACGCCGCCGCCGAAGCGGAGAGCCATGAGCTGCATGCCGTAGCAGAGGCCGAGGACCGGGACTCCGAGGTCGAAGACCCGCTCGTCGCCTCTCGGCGCCTTCTCGTCGTAGACGCTCGACGGCCCGCCGGAGAGGACGATCCCCTTCGGCGCGAGGGCCTCGATCTCCGCGGCGGGGGCGGAATACGGGAGGACGATCGAGCGGACCCGGGCCTCGCGGATCCTGCGGGCGATGACCTGGGTGTACTGGGAGCCGAAATCGAGGACGACGACGGTGTCGAAGGACGGCATCGCCTCGATCATAGCCCGCCGTCGGAACGCAGCCGGGGACCGATCCGCCGCGCGACGGCCCTCGGAATCGAGGCGACCGCCGCGAGGACGAGGGCGCAGGCCAGCGCCGCGAACGGCACGGCGGCGACGAAGACGGGAGCCACGTTCACGCCGCCCGGAAGCTCGCCGCCGTGGGCGACCTTCGGGAGCTGCGAGCCGGCCGCCGCCGCGAGGAGGATCGCGGCGACGACGAGCGTCCAGAACGCCTCCGGCGCGAGGAGCGGGGGCCGCGGTCCCGCAATCGCGGCACGACGCTCCCGCCTCCAGAGCGAGGCGGCCGCCGAGGTTCCGATGTCCGCCAGCAGCAGGAGGACGCCCGAGACGAGGTAGGGGACGATGAAGAAGAGCGTCGTGACGACGACGAAACGGGCCACGTTCGAGCGCGGGAGGCCCGAGCCGAGGACGTCGGCGAGGAACGGGTAGACGGTGAACGAGGTCGCGGCCCTGGGGCCGGCCGCGAGGTAAGCAACCAGCGCGGCCAGGAAAGCCGGGGGCGCGAGCATCAGGAATCCGCGGACCGTTCGGAACACGCGGGCGAGTATAGGAGGCCGGGCGTCAGGAGCCGGCCGGCTCGCCCGTCCAGAGGGCGAGGACCTTCCTCACGTAGGCGCGCGTCTCGCGGTACGGCGGGATCCCCCCGTACGACTCGACGGCGCCCTCGCCGGCGTTGTAGGCCGCGAGGATCTTCTCCACCTCGTTCTCCCCGAATCGCTTCGCGAGGAGCGAGAGGTAGCGCGCGCCGCCGCCGACGTTCTGGACCGGGTCGAACGAGCGGGAGACCCCGAGCCGCCGCGCGGTGGCGGGCATGAGCTGCATCAGCCCGCGCGCTCCCTTCGGCGAGACGGCCCGGGGTTTCCAGCTCGACTCGACGTGGATCACCGCCGCCACGAGGGCCGGATCGAGCCGATGGGCCCTCGCCGCGTCCTCCACGACCCGGGCCCACCGCGCAGGGGCGGAATGGGGCCGTCCCGACGGCTCGCGCACCGAGGGCCACGCCTTCGGAACGGGCGCGACGGGTTCCTCGACCAGGTCGAGCGGCTCGAGCTCGTCGTCGACGATCCGCTCGACCCTCTCGATCGGGAGGACGATCTCGCCGCCGCCGACGAGGACGATCCGGATCTGCTCCTCCCCCTGGAGCTCGAACGAGGCCGCCTTCAGGTGGCGCCCCTCCGTCAGGACGACGAGGGCGGACTCGGCCGGCCCGGCCGGGACGACGAGGGCCAGGAGCGCCGCCGCGAGGAGCCTACGCACGGGGATGGCTCCTGTCGTAGACGCGACGGGCGCGGGCCCGCGAGACGTGGGTGTAGATCTCGGTCGTGGCGATGCTCGCGTGTCCGAGCATCATCTGCACGGCCCGCAGGTCCGCCTCGCCGTCGACGAGGTGCGTCGCGAACGAGTGGCGCAGGACGTGCGGGGAGACCGCGGCCGGATCGAGGCCGGCTTTCAGCGCCGCCGCCTTGATCGCCAGGAAGATCGTCTGCCGTGTCACCGGCTTCCCGCCCGTTCCCGGGAAGAGCCACGGCGAGCTCGCCCCGCGCGTCCGGGCGCGCGGACCGGCCATCCAGCGGGCGACCCAGCGCGCCGAGGAGTCGGCCACCGGCACGACCCGCTCCTTCGAGCCCTTTCCCTTCACGACGACGAACCCGTCGGCGAGGTGAAGCGAGCCGATCCGGAGCGTCGCGAGCTCGGAGACCCGGACCCCGCAGGCGTAGAGGAGCTCGAACATCGCCTTGTTCCGAAGCCCCTTCGGCGTCTCGACGTCGGGCGCCTCGAGGAGGCGCTCCACCTCGTCGCGGCCGAGCAGCTTCGGGAGGGTCATCCAGCGCCGCGGGTTCTCGAGGCCGGAGGTGGGGTCGGCGGCGATCCGCTTCTCCGCGAAGAGGAAGCGGAAGAGGCCGCGCAGCGCCGAGGTCGCCCTCGCGATCGACCGGGGCGACGCCCCCGCCGACCGGCAGAGGCCGAACCACCTCACGAGGACGTCGCGGGTCACCTCCGCCGCCGAGAGCCCCTCCGCGTCGAGGTAGCGGCCGAAGGCGGTCAGGTCTCTCCCGTAGGCCTCGAGCGAGTTGCGGGCGAGCCCCTTCTCCACGGCGAGGTGGTCGAGGTAGAGGGGCAGCTCGCGCAGGAAGAACTCGCTCGGTCGCGTTTCCGTCGGGCTCGCCTCCACTTCCTGATTTTACGGAGCCCGGGGTCGCGGCGTCGGGCCGGCGGCCCGGGGCTCTCCCGCCCGCGCCGATCCCTCCTAGAATCCGTCTCATGAGCCAGGACCTCGGCATCGTCGGATACGACTCGTTCCACTTCATCGTCGGCGACCTCGAGCGGAGCCGCCGCTTCTACGCGGAGGCCCTCGGCTTCACGGAGGTCGCGCGCGCCTCGCGCGCCAAGGTCGAAGCCGGAGGCGAGGAGGCGAGCGTCTTCGGGGCCGGGCAGATCCGCGTCCTCGTCTCGACCCCCGTCCGCCCCGACTCGCGGGCGGCGCGCTGGCTCCGGGTCCACCCCGACGGCGTCTCCTCGCTCGCGTTCCGGGTCCGCGACGTGGACGCCGCCTGGAGGTTCCTCGAGCCTCGCGGCGCGACGTTCCTGACCGACATCCAGGTCCACGAGGAGGGCGGCGGCTACTTCCGGACGTTCTCGATCGCCACGCCGCTCGACGACGTCACGTTCCGGTTCATCGAGAGGCGCGGGTCGTATCCCGGCTTCGCCCCCGATTTCGAGAACGTCGGCGACGGCGTCCCGTCGGACAACCCGAACGGCTTCGCGACGATCGACCACGTCACCTCGAACGCCTACACGATGCTCCCCGTCGTGAACTGGTACCGCGACGTCCTCGGCTTCTCCCGCTACTGGGACGTCGAGTTCCACACGTCGGAGGTGGACGGCGGCCGGAAGATGACCGGCTCGGGCCTCCGCTCGATCGTCATGGCCGACCCGTCGAGCGGGATCAAGTTCGCGACGAACGAGCCGATGCGCCCGTTCTTCCGCGACAGCCAGATCAACCGGTTCTGCGAGGACCACCACGGCGCCGGCGTTCAGCACGTCGCCCTCCTCGTGAAGGAGATCCTCCCGGCCGTCGAGAACCTCCGGTCGCGCGGCGTCCAGTTCCTCTCCGCCCCTCCCGCCTACTACGACCGGCTCCCGGAACGCCTCGAGCGGGTGAAGATCACGAACGTGAAGGAGCCGATGGACGCCCTCCGCGCGAACCACGTCCTCGTGGACGGCAAGGACGACCGCTACATGCTCCAGATCTTCATGCACGACGCCGGCACGCTCTTCGGCGACGCGAAGGCGGGGCCCTTCTTCTACGAGATCATCCAGCGCGAGGGGGACAAGGGCTTCGGCTACGGGAACTTCCGCGCTCTCTTCGAGTCGATCGAGGCCGCGCAGAGCACCGACTCGAGCTCCCTCGACGTGGTCGGCTGACATGATCGACCGGATGCAGCTCGGCGACGTGCCGGCCAAGCCCCACGTCGCGTTCCGCTCCGGGTCGGGCGCGCTCCGCTTCGAGGAGTGCTTCACCCGGCTCGGCTTCGACGGCGAGTACTCGATCCTCTACCACGAGGGCCCGCCGATGACCGACAAGTCGATCGGGCCCGCGGAGCCGGGACCTCTCGACCGCCGCGTCCCCGCCTGGGCGCCCGACCAGCCGCTCCGCCGCCGGCTCCTCCTCGGCGAGAGGGCTCCCGAGGGCTGGACCCCCGTCTGCGGCAACGCCGACGTCGTCGTCTCCCTCTTCGACCTCCCGGCGGCGCCGGCGCCGGAGACGGGCTTCGCGAACGGCGACGGGGACGACCTCCTCTACGTCTTCTCGGGGCGGGCGACGCTCGAGACCCCGTTCGGCGACCTCGCCGCGGGCGCGGGGGACTACGTCCTCGTCCCGCGGAGCGTCGTTCACCGCTGGCGGGTCGACGAGCGGATCACGGGCATCGCGTTCGAGCTCCGCGGCGGCTTCCACGTGCCGGCGCAGTACCGCAACGCCGTCGGGCAGCTCCGGATGGACGCGCCGTTCACGCACCGCGACTTCCGCCGGCCCGTTTTCCGTGGTCCGCGGCCCGGGCCGAAGGAAGTCCTCGTCAAGAAGGGGGACGCCTTCGTCCGCCGCGAGCCCCTCGTCTCGCCGTTCGGCGTCGTCGGGTGGGACGGGACCGTCTGGCCCTTCGCGTTCCCGATCCTCGCCTTCCAGCCGAAGACCGGCCTCGTCCACCTCCCCCCGACGATCCACGCGACGTTCGCCGCTCGCGGGGCGCTCGTCTGCTCGTTCGTCCCCCGGGTGACCGACTTCCACCCCGAGGCGATCCCCTGCCCCTACCCGCATTCCTCGGTCGACTGCGACGAGCTGATCTACTACGTGCGGGGGAACTTCACGAGCCGCCGCGGCGTCGGGCCCGGGGCCGTCTCCCTCCATCCGGCGGGGATCCCGCACGGCCCGCACCCCGGCGCCTACGAGGCGTCGATCGGCACGCGGTCGACCGACGAGCTCGCGGTCATGATCGACACGTTCCTCCCCCTTCGCGTCACGGAGCAGGCGCGAGCCCTCGAGCTCCCCGAGTACCACGACTCCTGGCTGCCGAAGGAGCCGTGACCTCCTCCCTCCGGGTCGGCCTCCTCGGCTACGGAGCCGTCGGTCGGGAGCTCGTCCGCCTCTTCGCCTCGGAAAGCCCCCGCCTCGCCGAGTCGTACGGCCTCGACCTCCGCCTCGTCGCCGTCGGGAGCCGCGCGCTCCCCCGCCGCCCCGAGCTCCTTTCCTCGATCCCGCCGGGAGTCCGCGTCGAGGAAGACCTCCCGGCCGTCGCGCTCGCGCCCGACGTCGACGTCGTCGTCGAGCTGCTCGGCGG
>JAGOBQ010000215.1 GCA_017999215.1 Thermoanaerobaculia bacterium | reverse complement strand
GAGATCCTCTCCGCGTCGAAGCCTCCGCCCTCGTCCCCGACCACGATCGTCAGGTCGTCGCCCGCCGACTCGAGCTTCACGAGGACGCGCTTGTCCGGATCGAGCCGGTTGCCGTGCTTCACCGCGTTGGCCACCGCCTCCCGCATCGCCATGCCGATCCAGTGCTCCATCTCCGCGTCGATCCCCCGGAGGCGGCAGACGTGGGCGAGCGCCGCCTGAGCCAGCTCGATGTTCTCGTAGCGGCTCGAAAGCCAGAGGACGATGGGGCCGGGCGCTGCTGCGGTCATCGTTTTGTCTGTCAGGACGCCGCACCGAGACCGGGAGCGACGGGGTCAGGGGCCCCGCCCCTGCTAAGCTGCGGCGCCATGTTCGCGCCCGAGCCCTGCGACGACGTCGCCGAAATCATACGCGACCCCGGGCGACGGCGTCCACTCTCGAAGCCTCTTCCCCTCATCGTCGGGCTCTTCGCGGTCGCCCCCTTCGTTTCCCTCGCCGCGCCGCCGGCCCGTTCCGACGAATCCGCCCTCCTCGCCGTCCGGGTCGCGAAGGCCCAGAAGCTCGTCGAGAAGGTGCGAGGCGCCTCCTTCCGCTCCCCCGTCGCCTCCGCCCTCCTTCCGGAGAAGGAGCTCGAGGCGGTCCTCGCGAAGAAGCTCGCCCAGGACCTCCCGATTCCGTTCGAGGCTTATGCCGCCGGCCTCGCCGCCCTCGGCCTGATCGAGCCATCTCCCGGTCTTCTCGACCGGCTGACCCGCCTCTACACCCGCCAGGTCGTCGGCTTCTACGACCCGGCGGAGAAGCGCTTCTACATCGTCCCCGAGAGGTCCCGGGACGTTGCCGGCCCCGCGGGCGACCTGATGGAGCAGCTCCTCCTCGCCCACGAGCTGACCCATGCCCTGCAGGACCAGCGCCTCGGCCTCGACCGGAGAATGAAGGCGCTTCGCGACTCGACGGACTCCCTCCTCGCGCTCCAGGCCTTTCTCGAGGGGGAGGCGACGGTCCTGATGACCGAGGCCCTGCTCGAAAGTGTTCCCGAGGAGGCCCGGGAAGCTCTCGGAGAAGACCCGCTCGAGCAGGTCCTCGACGGCCTCGACGACCCGGACGGCGTCGACGGCGCCGACGGGGTCCCCGCCTATTTCGTCCGGGAGCTCGTCTTCCCGTACGCCGCCGGCACCGCCTGGGTGCGGCAGAAGAAGGCGGCCGGCGGCTGGCCCGCCGTCGACGCCGCTTACCGCCGGCTCCCCACGACGACCCGGGAGATCCTCCGACCCGGCGTCGCACTCCCTCCTCGCCTGAGGCTCGCTCCGACGGATCGGCCGACGCCGCGGATGGTCCCGGGCGGCGGGACCGCATCCTGGGCCGACACGCTCGGCGAGTGGGTCCTCGGGACCCTCCTCGAGCAGGCCGGGGCCGGCGACGCGTCCCGAGAGGCCGCGGCCTCCTGGCAGGACGACCGGATCGTCTTCTCGTGCTCCGACGAGACCCCGGGCGCGCACGGCGTCGGCTTTCTCTGGCGAATCCGGACGACGGGCCCGGACGGCGCCGCCCGCATCGCCGCGCTCCTCGAGCCGCTCTACGCGACGCGCCCCGCTTCCGCCCGACCCCGGATCGCCGTGCGTGGCGACGTCGTCGAGGTCGCTCGCAACGCGGTCCGTCCGCCGCCGGCCTGAGCTTCAGCCCGGGATCGCCCGGACCGCGGAGGGAAGGACCAGGAGGAGCTGGACCGCGTCGAACGTGCCGTGGGCCACCATCGGGGCGAGGACGGAGCCCGTCTTCTCGAACGTCGCGGCGAGGATCGTGGTGATGGCGAGGAGTCCGACGAAGTAGAGCGGGTCGCCGTAGCCGCCGTGGGAGACGAGGAAGAGGATCGAGGCGGGGACCGCGCCGAGCCGCCTCTGGAGGAAGCTTCGGAAGAAGACCTCCTCGACGGTCATGGCCGCCGCGATCAGGACCAGCCGGCTCGCGAGCGGCTGGCTCGCGAGCCAGCGGACGAGCGGCGGGATCGGCCGCACCTCGTCCAGGCCGGCGAAGCGGAGGACGCCCAGGACGACGAGCCCCGCCGCGACCGTCAGCCCCCAGCCCGCGAGGCCGACGACGAGCCCCGTCCGCACCTCCCGCTTCGGCTCCGTCGATGTGAGCGCGAGAAACTCCGAGACGTCCGGCCTCCCCGCGAGGAGCCACCACCCGAGCAGGAAGAAGAGCAGGAGCTGCTGGAGCGCGAGGATCGACGGGAGGCTCAGGCGGGTCGGGTCGATCGGGCGCCCGAGGGAGAACGCCGGAAGGATCGTCGTCGCCGCGAGCGTCACCCCGAGCGCGACGAGGGCACCGGCGCGTCGCCGACCGTCGGGGAAGGCGTCACGTCGGAACGCTCCGCGCCGCGCCGCGACGACGACGATCGCGGCGACGATCGGCAGCCCGACGCCGAGAAGGAGGAAGAGGTCGATCGGTTTCACGGTCGGTTCACCGGCCCGCGTTCGGGGCCGAGGGGAGGTTCGTGCGCGACGTCGATGGGCAGGGGTGGGCGTTCATCCCGCGGGCGGCGAAGTCTAGCAGCGCGCCGTGAAGCGCGGCCTCCTCGACGACCGCCCGCCGCGCCGACGCAGGCCGGGGGGCCGAAACGGGGCCCGGGTGACGCGGGAAGTGAAGCGGCCCGCCCCGGCGTGAAGCCCGGGCGGGCCGTAAGTGACTGAATCGAAATGGCGGGGCCGACGGGGCTCGAACCCGCGACCTCAGGCGTGACAGGCCTGCGTTCTAACCAACTGAACTACGACCCCGTTTCGAAAGAGCGGCCCCAGCGGGCGGACGCGCATTATACGCAGGAGCCCGCGCGGTGCAAGCGGGGCGGCCTCACGGTCGCCCTTCCCCCTCGGCAACGCCCGTGCCGGCCCCGGCTCAGAACGGATAGCCGATGCTGAAGCTGAGGGCTCCGGTGTCCTCGTCCCTCTTCCGGTCGAGGCGGAAGCCGTACTCGAGCCGAAAGGGTCCGACCGGCGTCAGGTAGTGGATCCCGAGGCCGGCGCCCCAGCGTCCCTCGGAGACCTTCACGTACGCCGGGCCGGCCCAGACGTTCCCCCAGTCGGCGAAGAGGACGATCCCGAGACCGCCCGTCAGCGGCACCCTCCATTCCACGTTCGCCAGGAGGAACGCGTTCCCTCCGATCCCCCGCCCGTCCCGGAGCGTCTGGCCCGGGACGCCGAGGTCGTCGAGCGGGAAGGATCGGTGCGTCGTCCGACCGCCGGCGAAGACCCTCTCGACGATCGGCGTGTCGAGGTTCGGGAGACAGCCCGGGTTCGCTTCCGGATTGCACGTGACGAGCGACTTCGTCGCTCCCGCCCGGACGCCCGCGGCGAGCGTCCCTCCGCGGAACGGCCGGTAGAGCGAGAACTGCGTCGACCCCTTCAGGAAGTGGGCGTCCGCGGCGGCGACCGGGAAGGCCCACTTCCCTTCCACCGCCGCGAAGAACCCTTTCGACGGGACGATCGGGTCGTCCCGCCGGTCGATGACGGTGCTCGCCCCGATGGAATTGATGAGGATCCGCTGGTCCTGACGTTCGATCTCCGAAAGGATGTCGGGCGGGGCGTCGGGCTCGACGATCTCGTACTGGTAGCGGAGCGCCCCCTTGACCGTCCCGGCGAAGACGCGGCTCGCCTCGAAGAAGGCCCCCCCGCGCCGGACGCTGTACGACTGCCGGATCTCCTCGGCGACGTAGCCGGTGATCGTGCCCGCGAGCCCGGAGTCGAAGACCGACCGGTCGGCGAGGCGGAGGAGGACCCGTGTGTCGCGCCTCGAGTAGCGCGCCTCGACGACACCGGCGATCGCGCGTCCGAAGAGGTTCGCGTGCGTGAGGGCGAGGGAGAGGCGGGGGTTGAACGCGCGCTCGGCCCGCTCGTCGTATTCGACGCCGAGCCCGTAGAGGAGACTCCAGGGCTTCGCCTCCTCCACCTGGACAAGGATCGACCGCGTGGCTCCCCCCGGCTCGGGGGAGAGGCCGGAGACGTCCACGCGCGAGAAGACCCCGAGCCGGTCGAGGTTCTGCTGCGTCCGGATGAGCCTCGCCATCGAGAACGGCGCCCCCTCCTCGTACGCGAGCTCGCGCTCGAGGACGGAGAGGCGCGTCGCCCTCGCCCCCCGGAGGATCGTCTTCCCGAAGACGGCCCTCGGCCCCTCGGAGACCTCGTAGACGACGTCGACGACGACCGGCGCCCCCGGCTCCGCGGCGCGCCGCGAGGCCCGCGCCTCGACGCGGCCGTCCGGGAAGCCGCCGTCCCCCAGCGCCGACCGGAGGGACGCGAGGTCGGCGTCGACGTCCTCCAGGAGATACGGACCGCCGTGCCGCACCCGGAGACGGCGCGAGATCGGGGCGGCGTCGAGCGAGGAGAGCCCCTCGATGGAGACGTGACCGAGCCAGGCGGCCGGCCCCTCGTCCACGCGGAAGCGGACGTCGAGCTCGAACGGAAGCGCCCCCGTGACGACCTCGGCGGTCGCCTTCGCGTCCGGGTACCCGCGGGCGCGGTAGACGGCGACGATCGACGCGCGGTCGGCCGCGAGGTCCGCGTCGACGAGACGCCCCTTCTCGAAGAGCCCGCGGGGTCGGGTCCGGAGGACGGCCAGGAGCGTCCGCTCGGGGATCGCGCAGGTCCCTTCGACGACGGTCCGCCCCACGACCCAGCGCTCGCCCCGCTCCGCGTGGAGGCGGACCTCCTCGCGGTCCGACGAGACGTCCACGTCGACGTCGACCTCGGCCCGGGCGTACCCCTTCCCCTGGAGCTCCCCGCGGAGCGCCGCGCGCAGCCGCTCGAGGGCGTCCGCGTCGGGCGGGTCCCCCTTCGCCCACGGGGACGCCGGATGCCGCCGGACCACCGACTCCGGGATGCCCGTCACGTCGAGGACGACGTCGGGTCCGGCGAAGACGGCGTACCGCGCCGTGGCCCGGCCCGAGCCCCGCTCGTACGACACGCCTTCGTAGCGCACCTCCGCGCGGGAGCGGCCCAGCTCGCGGTAGAGCCCCGCGTAACGTTCCGCGTCCTCCCGCGCGACCGTCTCCCGGAAGACCCTCTCCTTCCGGAGCTTCCCCTTCCTCCGGAGCTCGTCGGCCGTGAGCGGTCCGAGGTCCCCGGTGAACTCGGCCGGCGCCGGCTCCGCCGGCCGGCCCGCCACGACCTCGAACCGGACGTTCACAGAGGTCTCGTCCGGGCCGGGCGAGACCCACGGCTTCACCTCGGCCTCGAAGTAGCCCCGCTCCTCGAGGACGCGGAGCGCCGAACGCGTCGCCGTCCGGCCGCGCTCCTCGCTCCAGCTGTCGCGCGGGCGGGTCTTCAGGGCGTCGAGGACCCGGCCCTTCACCGGGATCCGCTCCCCCGCCACCTCCACCTCGGCGACGCGAGCCGCGGCAGAGAAGACGATCGTGACGACGGCGCCCTCCGCGGCCGGCGCCGCCTCCACGGCGAGATCGGCGAAGCGGCCGGTGGCGAAGAGGTTCCGGAGCGAGGTGTGGACGGCGCCTTCCGTCAGCACCAGCCCCGGGCCGAGGTCCGTGAGGCGCGCGAACGACGCCTCCTCGATCGGAGCATCCCCCCGGAACGCGAGCGCCTCGATGCGGCGCCCCCAGAGCTCCTCACCGTCCGCCGGGAGGGCGGCGAGGACGAGGAGCGCGGCGAGGAAGAGGCGCGTCCTCAACGGAGCCTCTGCCGGATCTTCACTTCCGCCGAGTAGACGCCGTTCTCGTCCCGGAGAAGCTGCAGGAAGGCCGCCGGGGAGAGCTGGTACTCGACGAGGAGGACCTGCTCCTGGTCCGTGGAGGCCTTGTAGGAGTAGGTGACGGTCAGCTCGTTCGAGAGCCTCTTGGCGACCGTGAGCCGCGGCGCGTCGAACGTCGAGCCGATGAAGACGGGGTCGATCTGGAGACGGTCGAGCCGCAGGAACTCCTTCGTCCGGCTCGCGGCGGCGTCGGTGGCGAGGCCCGTGATGAGCTCGCGGGCGGCCGCCACGATGTCCTGGTCGGTCGACACGGGGGAGACGGAGCCGATGCTCCCGGCCGTCGTGGTCGGGATCTCGCCCGTCGCGAGGATCGAGACGATCTGCGCCTCGGGGAGCTGCGGATACGACGTGAAGCGCGGAACGATCCGGGAGGCGGTCCCGGAGACCCCGAGCGTGATCGCGTACTCCTTCACCTGCGTCCGCGCCTCGAGCTCGAAGTAGGGGTCGTTCGTCGCCGGGTTCGCGAAGACGAGCTTGGCCCGCGTGACGTCGTAGCGCAGCCCGCGCAGCTCGAGACGCCCGCCCTCCGCCGCCTCGATCGTCCCGAGGAGGAGCGGGTGCCCGAACGTGCCGCGGACCGTGAGGTCCCCGGAGCCGCGCAGGCGGGCCACGTTGTTGCGGACCTCGAGCGCCCCGGGCGGGATCGAGACGCGCACCTCGAGGTCGACGTCGTCGAACCGGGTCGGCTCGGGAGGCGCCTCCGCGGCCCCGCGCCGTCCTCCGAGGAGCGCCTGGAGGGAGAGGTCGAGGTCCTCGGCGTAGAGGCCCCGGGTCAGCGTCAGCTCCCCGCGGGCCGAGCGGAGCTCGTCGTCGCCGAGGAGGACGAGGTCGCCCGAGACGGTCGAGCGGAGGCCCGGAAAGGGCTCGCTGCGGAGCCCGTCGAGGTGGACGTTCAGCCGAATCCCGGTCCACGCGAAGCCGTCGAGGGTCGCCGCCCCGGCGACCGCCACGTCTCCGTTCCAGCGGAGCGTCAGGTCGTCTGTCGAGACCCGGCCCGGCGTCAGCAGGATCGTCCCCGAGATCGCTTCCACGGGGTCCTCGCCGGGGGAGGTGACGAGCTCGAGGCCGTCGAGGACGACCCGCCCCTCGAAGACGGGCCGCGCCGTCGTCCCCGACGCCGCCGCCGAAACCGCCATCCTTCCCTCGAGGCTCGACACGCCGAGGAACGGTGCGAGGAAGGCCGCCTCCATCGTCCCGGTGGCTCGCACGTCGATCGCGCCCGCGCCGCCGGTCTCGACGTTCCCGTCGATCGTGACCTCGCCTTCCGGGAGCGCCCTCCCCTCTCCCGCCGTCCGGCGGGCGCCGACGCGCGCTCCGGCCCCCGACAGGCGGCCCCCGCTCCACAGGAACGAGGCCGGCGCGGGAAGGAAGAAGCGGTGCGGCCCCATTCGAGCGGCGAGGGATGCGATGCGGCCCTGCGCGGAGGTGAATCCGGCCTGCGGAGCGGTACGGAGCCGCGCGCCGATCGCGAGCG
>JAGOBQ010000010.1 GCA_017999215.1 Thermoanaerobaculia bacterium | reverse complement strand
GCCGTCCGGCTTCGTCCACCCGGTGTCGATGACGCGGACCCCGTCCCCCGTGTCGATGAACGAGAGGTTCGTGTAGCCGAAGCGGCGGTCCCAGGTGAAGGCGTTGTACTGCCCCACCTGGAACGCGGGAACGTCCTTCGGCAGCGGCGGCGGCCCGGACGGCGCGCTGGCGGCCTGGGCGAGCGCGAACTGGGCCGGAACGGCGGCGAGGAGGAGCAGGGCGAGGAGGGCGAGGCGGGACTTCGTCATCTTGGCTCCGGCGCTCCGGAGGCCGCGCGGACGTCGGAAGGTCCGCCCGGCTCGCCGGAGGCGTGTAGGGGGCCTCCCGTTTCGGAGGCCGCGCCGTCGGCGCACTCTCCGGGAGAGGCGTGGGGGGTCACGTGAGCCGCCCGGTGGCGGGCCGCGTCGAGGAACGCGGCGAAGAGGGCCTTCTGGGCCGGCCTTTCGACGAGGTTCTCCGGGTGCCACTGAACGGCGGCGAGGAACGGGCCTCCGACGCGCGCGAACGCCTCCAGGAGGTCGTCGGGCGAGGCCGCGAGAGGGACGAGGCCGGGGGCGAGGTCCTTCACCGCCTGGTGATGGCGGGAGTTGACCGGCTCGCCGTCGAGCGCCGCGATCTCCGCGGCGAGCGGGAGGCCCGAGGGAACGCCCCGACGGACGCGGACGACGTGCGCGAGAAACCCCGGGGCGTGACCGTCGCGCGTCGAGAACGCATGGGCGACGCCCCGATCGCGCTGGGACGGGAGGTCCTGCCAGAGCGTCCCGCCGAGCGCGACGTTGAGGACCTGCAGGCCACGGCAGATGCCGAAGACGGCCGCCCCGATCCCGGCCGCCCGCTCGACGAGCGCGAAGTCGAGCGCGTCCCGCTCCGGCCTCGGCGTCACGGTTTCGTTCACCTTCGCCTCGCCGTACCGCGCCGGGTCGACGTCCGCCCCGCCCGAGACGAGCAGGCCGTCAAAGGACTCGGGAAGGGAATCCCCCGGCTGCACGACCAGGATCTCCTCGTCGCGCGCGCCGGCGGCGAGGAGGGCGTCGCGGTAGGCCGCAAGCGGCTGCGCGGGGTCGATGGAGAGGACGATCTTCATCTCGAGGGGTGGGCCGATCCGGCGGCGGGCGCCGGCGGCGGCGGAGTCTAGCAAGGCCCGTTCCAGGCGTGCGGGCGTCTCAGGTCGGCGGCTCCCAGAAGCGCGAGAACGTATACCACTGGGCGTGGTGCACCCGGATCGTCCGCTCCAGGATCGCGACGAACTCCGTCATCGCCCGATTCTCGGCCTCCTCCCGCTCGCCCCGCCGCGCCGCCTCGACGCGGATCGGCGCCTCGACGACCGTCCGGTACCTGCCTTCCTCTCCGCGGAGGACGAAGACCGGCAGGAGCGGGACCCCGGCGGCCGCGGCGATCCGGAACGGACCGACGGGGAACGAGACCTCGCGCCCCAGGAACGGCAGCTTTCGGCCCGTCCCGCCGTAGTCGCGGTCCCCCTGGATCGCGACGAAGTACCCCTCCTCGAGGCTCCGCAGGACCGTCACGGCCGAGAGCTCCGTTGTGATCGGGATCGAACGGATGCCGAGACGGTCGCGCGCGGCGGTCCGGTCCCGCTCCACGACGGGCGACGGATCGGGAAGGTAGACGACCGCGACCCTCAGGCCGAGCGCCTGCAGGAAGAAGCCGCCGATCTCGAAGTTCCCGACGTGGGCGGTCAGCAGGATCGCGCCCCGCCCCGCGTCGCGCGCGGCCACGAGGTGCTCGGTCCCGACCCGCTCCGGGACGAGGGCGTCGAGGTCGGTCGGGGGCAGGGCCGAGAAGCGGAGCAGGTCGATCCAGGAGCGAGAGTGGTGACCCAGCATCCCGCGGGCCGACTCCTCCACCTCGCGCCGCCACGGCGGCAGGCCGAGGACCGCCGCGTGGTTCTCGAGGATCGCCTCGCGCACGCTCTCGCGCTCCCAGATCGCCCGCTCCGCCGTCGCCGCCGCCAGGCGCGCGACCCACTCGGGGGGGAGCGCCGTCACGAGCCAGCGGAAGAACGGGAACCAGAGGCGGAACGTCGCGTGCGTCAGGCGCGAGACGATCGGCGGCCCGGCGGGGCGGCCGCCTGTCGTGGACGTTCGGGAAGCGTGGGCTCGTGTCATGGGAAGGCGCGCCTCTCGGCGCAACGGGGGGCCGATTCTAGCCGCAGGGAGAGGCGACGGCGCGCTCGGCTAGACTCGCCGTCCGGAATGCTCCCTCACGATCTCGAGGCGGTCATCGGGCTGGAGGTCCACGTTCAGCTGAGGACGCGGACGAAGGCGTTCTGCGCCTGCCCGGTCGTCTTCGGGGCGGCGCCGAACAGCGCCGTCTGCCCGGTCTGCCTCGGCTACCCGGGAGCCCTCCCCGTCCCGGGCCGCGAGATGGCGACGCTCGGGGCGCGCCTCGCGCTGGCCGCCGGGTGCGACGTTCACGCGCGCTCCGCGTTCGCGCGGAAGAGCTACTTCTACCCCGATCTGCCGAAGGGATACCAGATCACCCAGTACGACCGCCCGCTCGCCACCGGGGGCCGGATCGACGTCCGCGGCGTCGACGGCACGGCGCGCTCCGTCCGCCTCCGGCGGGTCCACCTCGAGGAGGACGCGGGGAAGTCGATCCACGACGCGCAGGGCGACGACGTCCCGCCGGACGTCACGCTCATCGACCTGAACCGGGCGGGGGCTCCGCTCGCCGAGATCGTCACCGAGCCCGACCTCCGCGCTCCCGCCGAGGCCTCCGACTTCCTCTCCCGCGTCCGGCGCCTCGTCCGGTGGATCGGCGTCTCGGACGGGAGCATGCAGGAGGGCTCGCTCCGCTGCGACGCGAACGTCTCCGTGAGGCCCGCGGGCACCGAGACGCTCGGGACGAAGGTCGAGATCAAGAACCTCAACTCGATCGCCCACGTGCGGAAGGCGCTCGAGCACGAGGTCCGGCGCCAGGAGGCCCTCCTGGACGCCGGCGGCGCCGTCGCCGCCGAGTCCCGCCTCTTCGATCCCGCGTCCGGCACGACGTGCCCGATGCGCGGCAAGGAGGAGACCGAGGACTACCGCTACTTCCCCGACCCCGACCTCGGACCCCTCGTCCTCGACGAGGCGTGGCTCGAAGAGGCCGCGGCCTCCCTCCCCGAGCCGCCGGAGGCGCGCGAGGCGCGGCTCGCCGCGGAGCTCGGCCTCTCCCCGGCCGACGCTGCGACGCTCTGCGCGACGCGACCGCTCGCCGACGCGTTCGAGGAAGCGGTCGCGCTCCACCCGTCGAACGCGCGCGGCGTCGCCGCGTGGTTCCTCGGCGACCTCCTCGCGCGAATGGGCGATTCCGACCGGCAGGAGGGGCGGCTCCCCGTCCCGCCGGCCGAAGTCGCCCGCCTCGTGGCGCGGATCGACGACGGGACGATCTCGGGGAAGATCGCGAAGGAGCTCTTCGATCTCCTCTGCGCGGGCCCGCGGGAGGTCGACGGGCTCATCCGCGAGAGGGGGCTCCTCCAGCTGACCGACGAGACGTCGATCCGCGCCGCCGTCGACGCGGTCCTCGCGGCCCGCGTGTCGCAGGTCGCCGCCTACCGCGCGGGGAAGGTCGCGTCGTTCGGCTGGTTCGTCGGCGAGGTGATGAACGCGACCGGCGGGAAGGCGAGCCCGGCCGTCGTGAACCGCCTCCTCCGGGAAAGGCTCGACGCGTGATCGAGTTCTACGGCGTCTCGAAGGAGTACCACGGCCGGCGGGTCCTGAAGAACCTCTCGTTCCAGGTGGCCCAGGGGGAGTTCGTCTTCCTCACCGGCCCGTCGGGCGCGGGCAAGACGACCGTCCTCAAGCTCCTCTACCGCGCCGAGACGCCGGGCGCCGGCCAGATCCTCGTCAACGGACGGAACGTCGTCGCGATGGCGCCGTCGCGCATCCCGGAGCTCCGCCGGACGATGGGGATCGTCTTCCAGGACTACAAGCTCCTCCCGACGCGCACGGTCTTCGAGAACGTCTCGTTCGTCCTGAAGTTCCTCGGCGTCTCGCTCGCCGAGCGGCGCCGCCGGGCGTACCAGGTCCTCCGGCTCGTCGAGCTCCACCACCGCGTCAATGCGTTCCCCGAGGAGCTCTCCGGAGGCGAGCAGCAGCGCGTCGCCCTGGCGCGCGCCCTCGTGAACGAGCCCGAGCTCCTCGTCGCCGACGAGCCGACCGGGAACCTCGACCACCGCCTCGCGCAGGAGATGATGCGGCTCTTCTCGCAGATCAACGTCCGCGGGACGACCGTCCTCGTCGCGACGCACGACGTCGCGCTGATCCGCGAGACGGGCCGCCGCTGCCTCACGCTCGACCGGGGCGGGATCCTCGAAGGGCTCGTCGAGGCGGCGCTCCCCCCGCAGGCGACGTGGCGGCGCGAGGGCTCGTCGGCCCACCCGATCGTCCCGGAGGAGCGGCCGTGAGGCGCGGCGCCGCGCTCGCGTCGCTCCTCGACGAGGCGCTGGCCGGGCTCTGGCGCGCGCGGCGGATGACGGCGGTCTCCGTCCTCCAGATCGGCTTCTCCCTCTTCCTCGTCGGCCTCTTCCTCCTCGCCGCCGAGAACCTCGGCGGCGTCGTCGACGCGCTCCGCGAGGAGACGGCCGTCACCGTCTTCCTCCGGCCCGGCGCCGACGAGCCGACGCACGCAGACCTGGAGCGCCGCGCGCTCGACTCGAAGCTCGTCGCTGCCGTCCGCCGCGTATCGCCCGAGGAGGCGCGCCGCCGCTTCGCCCGTTCGTTCGCGAGCCTCGCCGGCGCCACCGGGACGCTCTCCGCGAACCCCTTCCCCTCCTCGGTCGAGCTGGACCTCCTCCCGGGAGCCGCGTCCTCCGGCGCGCTCCGGCCCTTCCTCGCGAACCTCGCGGCGGTCCCCGCCGTCGAGGAGGTGCAGTTCGACGTCGACTGGGTGAGGCGCCTGCGCGGCGTCGTCCGCCTCGTCGCGGTGACGGGCGCGGCCACCGGCTTCTGCCTCGCGCTCGGCGCCGCGTTCACGATCGCGAACGTCGTCCGGCTGACGATCCTCCTCCACCGCGACGAGATCGACATCCTCCGTCTCGTCGGCGCACCGGAGATCCTGATCCGCGGGCCGTTCCTCCTCGGGGGCGTCTTCCAGGGGCTCCTCGGCGGGCTCCTCGCGCTCGGCCTGCTCGGCCTCGCGTTCCGCGGCGTCCTCCTGTTCATCGCCGCGACCGAGAACGTCCTCCTCGGCGTCTTCGTCGTCCGGTTCCTCTCCCCGGCGACGTGCGGCCTCCTCGTCCTCGGCGGCGTCCTCGCGGGGCTCGTCGGCGGGACGCTCGCCTCGCGGCGCCGGCACGTCTGACGCCGCGGCCGCGAGGCTCAGGCGCGCGGGGCGCGCTTGAGCCGCGAGAAGAGGGCGGCCGCGAGCTTCGGCGGGACCGCGCGCGGCACGAGCCGCCCCGTGAAGATCCAGGCGGAGTCGAGGAGGTTCGGGACGACGACCGCCCGGCCGCGCGCCAGGCCGCGGAGCCCCGCTTCGGCGACGGTCTCGGCCGAGAGCGACGGGAAGCGGACCCGCTCCCCCGGCGCGAGGCCGGCGACGCGGTGGAAATCCGTCCGCGTCGTCCCGGGGCAGAGCGCCGTCACGCCGATCCCCGTCCCCGCGAGCTCCTCGTGGAGGGCGTGCGAGTAGGAGAGGACGAACGCCTTCGTCGCCGCGTAGACCGACATGTACGGGACGGGGAGGAACGCCGCGGTCGAGGCGACGTTCAGGACGAGGCCGCCTCCGCGCGCGCGCATCCCCCCGAGGAGCCGGTCCGTCAGCTCGACGAGCGCGGCGACGTTCAGCCGGAGCATCCGGAGGGTCCGCTCGAGCCCCTGCTCGGCCTGCGGGCCGTACCAGCCGAAGCCCGCGTTGTTCACGAGGAGGCCGACGGGCCTTCCGGCTCCTTCCGTCGCCGCCACGAGCCGCTCCGCCGCACCGTCCGCCTCGAGGTCGAGCGGGATCGCCTCCACCGCGACGCCGGAGGTCGCGTGGAGCTCCGCCGCGAGGGCGGAGAGCTTCTGGGCCGAGCGGGCGACCAGGACCTGCGGGACCTTCCTCCGCGCCAGGGACCGCGCGATCGCCTCGCCGATGCCGGCCGACGCGCCGGTGACGAGCGCGAACGACCCCGCGGGGAGGGAGATCAACCGAGGAGGTCCTCGGAGCCGTCCACGCCGAGGACGTTCCCCGTCATCCACGCCGTCTCGGGCCGCGCCATCGCGACGATCACGTTCGCGACGTCCTGCGGCGTCGTCAGCCGTCCGGCCGGGTGGACCGCGAGGACCCGCTCGATCATCTCGGCGTTCCCGGGGATCTTCCTTAGGGCCGGCGTGTCGGTCACGCCGGCGCGGATCGCGTTCACGGCGATCCCGCGCGCGACGAGCTCCACCGCGAGCTGCCGGCAGTGGCTCTCGAGGGCGGCCTTCGCGGCGGAGACGGCGCCGTACGAGGGCCAGATCCGGTGCCCACCCGCCGAGGTCATCGCGAAGACGTGCGCGCCGGCGCCGAGGAGCTCCGACGCGGCGAGGTCCTGCACCCAGTAGACGAGGGAGTGGGCCATGACGTCGAGCGTCATCTCCATCTGCGCCTTCGTCATCCGATCCTTGTCGTCGCCCAGGAACGGCTTGAGCGTCCCGAAGGCGAGCGAGTGGAGGACGACGTCGAGCGACCCGCCGCTCTCCGCGAGGACCCCCTTCATCGCGCCGACGACCTCCGCGCGCTTCTCCGCGTCCGCGGCGTTCACGTTGAAGAAGACGGCCTTCCCTCCGGCGCCTTCGATCTCGCCCGCGATCCGCTCCACGTTCGGCAGGGTCGCGCGACGGTCGAGGTGGACGCCGAAGACGTTCCGTCCGGCCTTCGCGAGGGCGATCGAGACCGCCTCGCCGAACCCCGAGGACGCGCCGAGGACGAGGGCCCAGTTCCGTTTCGGATGCGACATGGCGCGGATTATCGGCACCCCCCTCCCCCCTGTATAGTCCCGCTCGAGGCCCGATTCGATGCGTTTCGACGCCCTCCGACGTCTCCTCGAGAAGCTCCAGCGGAGCGGCAAGAAGACGCTCGACGTCGAGGAGCATTCGGGCGACTTCACCGACAGCGAGCTCGCGTTCGGACGCCTCGTCCTCCCCCTCGTCGAGGACCTGGACGCGATGAAGAAGCTCCTCGAGGACCTCTCGCGCCGGGCTCGCGCGATGCAGACCGTCCTCGACCGACTCCCCGTCGCCGCGCTCGTCCTGGACGCCGAGGGGAGCCTCCTCGCGATGAACCGGGCAGCGAAGGATCACTTCGGAGGCGCCGCGATCACGTCCTCCGTCCTGCGCGCCGCGCGTCGCGCCCTGCAGGGGACCGAGGAATCCTCCGCGACGGTCGACGACCCCCGCCGGAAGGGGAAGACTCTTCGCCTCGTCTCGGCCGACGTCGCGGAGGAGAGGGCCGAGGGGCCGTCCGAGAAGCCCTCCGTCGTCTTCGTCGTCTCGAACGACTCGCCTCCCCCGGTCGACGAAGCCGACCTCGTCGCGCGGTTCGACCTGACGAAGGTCGAGGCCTCCGTCGTCGCGCTCGTCGCGCACGGCCTCGCGAACAAGGAGGTCGGGGAGGCGCTGGGAGTCTCGGTCGAGACGGTGCGCTCCCACCTGGCGAGCGCGTACCGGAAGACGGGCGCGCGCAACCGCGCCGGCCTCGCCGCCCTCGCCTACGGGGCGCGCTTCGGGCAGGGGCCGATCTCCGGCGCGTTCCCCAGCCTCGACGAGTGAACCCCGCAGCGCTCGCGGCGCGCCTCGCCGAACGGCCGCTCCTCCTCGACGCCGCGCTCGGCACCGAGCTCTCGCGGCGCGGCGCCCCGGCTTCTCCGCCCCTCTGGAGCGCGCGGGCGGTCCTCGAGAGACCCGACCTCGTCCTCGCCGTCCACCGCGAGAACGCCGCGGCGGGCGCCGACGTCCTCACGGCGGGGACGTTCCGGACGCAGCCGGCCCTCCTCGGGGCCGCCGCCCGCGAGGCGACGCGACGCGCCGTCGCCCTCGCCCGCGAAGCGGCCGCGGAGCGGCCCGGCGTCCTCGTCGCCGGCTCGATCGCGCCCGTCGCCGACTGCTGGCGCCCCGACCTCGTCCCGCCCGACGCGGAGCTCGCCCGGCTCCACGCGCTCCACGCCGAGGCGCTCGCGGAGGCCGGCGCCGACCTCCTCCTCCTCGAGACGTTCGGGACGGCGCGGGAGTGGCTCGCGGCCGCGCGCGCCGCCGCGGCGACGGGCCTCGCCGTCGTCGCCTGCGCGACGGCGAGAGAGGACGGCGCGCTCCTCTCGGGCGAGCCGCTCGAGGAGGCGGCACGAGCACTCCTCGAGCGTCCGTCGCCCCCCGCCGCCCTCGGCGTCAACTGCGTCCCGGCCCGGCGGCTCGCCGCGAGCCTCGCCCGCCTCGCCACCGTGGCGCCTGGCCTCCCGCTCGCCGCCTGCGGCAACACGGGCCTTCCTCTCGACGAGGCGGCCGGCCTCTTCGCCGAGCCGATCTCTCCGGAGGAGTACGCCGCCGTCGGCGAGCGGTGGCTCTCTCTCGGCGCCCGCCTCGTCGGCGGCTGCTGCGGGACGACCGCCCTCCACGTCGCCGCCCTGGCGGGCCGGCTCCGCGCGACGGAAGCGGCGCGGCGCCTCCGTCGCCCCTGAGCGCCGCCCCGCCGGCCACCTACGGGAAGTAGCCCCGGATCGTCTTCGCGCGGAGCCCCGGCCGGGCGAGCCTCACCTCGACCGTCCGGAACTCGTCGTCCTTCTTCTTCGACTCGGTCAGGTAGCTTAGGAAGTACTGCGAGCGGACCTCCGCCTCGATCTTCCGGTAGACGCCCGCCAGCTCCTTCGCCCCGCCGATGAAGAACGTCTCCCCGCCGGTGTCCTCGGCGAGCTCCTTCAGGCGCGACTTCAGCCCGACGTCGAAGAGGCCGAGGTCGAGCCCGACGACGAAGATCGGCACCCCCGCGGTCCGGGCGTAGCGCTTCAGCGTCGGCCAGTCGGTCGAGGAGTGGTTGTCCTTGCCGTCCGTCAGGACGACGAGCGCCTTCTTCCCCGCGAGCGAGCGGAACTGGTAGAGGCCCAGGATGACCGAGTCGTGGAACGCCGTCGCGCCGCCGGCGCGCGTCTCGCCGATCGCGCGGATGAGCGAGGCCCGGTTCGACGTCATCGCGGCGAGGAGCGTCGGCCGCTCGCGGAACTCGATGACGAACCCCTGGTCCTTCTCGCGGACGAGGTTCGAGACGAACTCCGTCGCCGCCTGCTTGACGAGCGGCATCGACTTGTCCATCGAGCCCGAGCCGTCGAGGACGAGGCCGAGCGCCATCGGGAGCGACTCGGCGAACTCGAAGGCCGAGAGCTCCTGGACGGCGCCGTCCTCGAGGACCGTGAAGTCCTCCTTCGAAAGCCCCTTCGCGAACCGCCCGGCCTCGTCGAAGACCGAGACGTTCAGCTCCACGAGGTTCACGTCCACCTTCGCGAGGAGGCGCTCGTCCCCTTTCAGCATTCGGAAGTCGGAGTACTCCTTCCCTTCCGCGTCCCACGCCGAGGCCCTCATGAGCGTCGCCTTCGCGACCTCCGCGGCCGCGACGCTCGCCCGGTAGGGCGGGACGGTCCACTCGGCCACCTTCTTCTCGTCGAGGAAGAGCGCGACCCGCTTCGCGACCGCGCCGGCGATCGACTGGACCGCCACCTTCACGTCCGAGTCGGCCTTCCCCTTCGCCTTCGGCAAGTCGAGGACGCGGACCGCGAGGCGCGCCTCCTTCTCGTTCAGCGCCCAGGCGTCGGCGTCGACGAAACGGCCGAGCTTGTCGAAGCCGAGCGCGCGGAGCGTCTGCTTCCGGGGGATCGTCCCGAGGTCGATCTCGACGGTGAACGGCGGCCGGTTCCGGGCCAGGATCAGCTTGTCGCCGAGGTGGAACTCGACCCGGGCGATGGGAGGCCTCACCTCGCACTCGATCCGGAGGAGCCCGACCGGCACCTCCCGCTGAGGCGGGAGGAAGCGGATCAGGTCGCCCGACGGCATCTCCTCGCGGTTCGCTTCCTCGAACAGGATCGCAGGGGCGGTGAGCGGGCCGGAGTCGTCCGCCCGGAACTCCGACGTCATCTTCGGCACGTCGAACGTCACCGACCGCAGCCCCATCGACCGGCCGTTCTCCGCCTCGAGCCTCAGCCCGAGCGTGATCGAGCCGGACGGGAACGCGCGAAGGAACGAGACCCGGAGGGCCTTGCCGAGCTCGGCGTCCGAGAGGTCGACGTCCACCGGCTCGCGGAACGTGTCGACGACCTCTCCCGAGGCGCTCCGCGCCTCCCCGACGACGAAGAACGGGTAGACCCGAGGGGCCAGCCCCGCCTTCTCGCGCAGGTCGGTCCGGGAGAAGGAGAGCGTGAACCGGACGACCGTCTTCCCGGCGCTCGTCCCGAGGAACTGCTCGGAGACCTCGAGCGGGACGGAGACGCCGAGGACCTTCCCCGACGTCTGCTGGACGGGCTGGGCGGAGCCGGCGGCGGCCGCCAGCAGGAGGAGGACGGAGAGAGCGGAGACGACACGTCGCACGGTGAGGACCTCCCGTCGAGTCTTACGCAAGAACCGGACGAACGGGTGGGACTCCGTCGCCCTCCGGGGCGGACACCCGCCCGTCCCGCTCCTCGATCCGGAGGGCGAAGAACGACTCGACCGCCTCGAGGAACGCCTCCGGCGTCGGGAGCGACTGGATCCGGCGGCGCAGCTCCGTCCCCTTCGGGACGCCGTGCGTGTACCAGCCGGTGAACGTCTTCAGCTTCCCCATCATCCGCTTCGGCACGTCCTCCTCCGCCTCCCGGATGAGGCGGAAGTGCTGGAGGATGACGTCCCGCCGCTCCTCGAGCGTCGCGACGCGGTACGGCCGCCCCGCGAGGAGGTCGGCCGCCTGCCGGAAGATCCAGGGGTTCTTCATCGTGGCCCGCCCGATCATCACGGCGTCGCACCCGGTCTCCCGCAGCATCCGGAGGACGTCTTCCGGCGTCTCCACGTCGCCGTTTCCGACGACGGGAATCCGGACCGACTCCTTCAGCCGCGCGATCCGGCTCCAGTCGGCCCGCCCCGTGTAGAACTGTTTCGCCGTCCGAGGGTGGAGCGCGACCGCCGCGACCCCTTCCCCCTCGCAGATCTTCCCGAGCTCGACGAAGTTCGCCGTCTCCTCGGTGATCCCCGCCCGGAACTTCACGGTCAGCGGCGTCGTCGGGAGCGCCTTCCGGCACGCCTCGATGATCCCTCGCGCCCGGGTCAGGTCCCGCATGAGGCCCGCTCCGGCGCACCCCTTCAGGATCTTGTTCGCCGGGCAGCCCATGTTGATGTCGCAGACGTCGACCCCTTCCTCCTCGACCCGGCGCGCGGCCTCGGCCATCCGGGCCGCGTCGGAGCCGTAGATCTGGATCGAGAGGGGGCGCTCCTCGGGCTCCCAGCGCATCAGCCGCTCCGTCCGGCGGGCTCCGCGCGTCAGTCCCTCCGACGAGATGAACTCCATCGTCACGAGGCCGACGCCCCCCATCCGGCGCAGGAGCAGCCGGTAGGTCCCGTCGGTGATCCCCGCCATCGGCGCCAGGACGAGCGGCGGGTCGACGACGCAGGGGCGCGTCCCGGGGGTCTGGTAGACGAGAGGCATCGGGAGCGGGCGCGGGGCGGAAGGCCCCGCGCCCGGGACCGGGATCAGCCGGCCGGCGTCGCCGGTGCCGCCGGGGCCGCGGCCGGAGCCGCCGCCGGGGCCGCCGCCGCGGGAGCCGCGGCGACCTCGAAGAAGCCCTGCGTCAGCGCGAACGGGGCTTCAATCCGCTTCTCACCCTTGTAGAGCGCAGCGATGAAGCTGTGCTTTCCGGGAGGGACGTTCTCCCAGAAGACCGGCTTCCACTCCGTCAGCACCTGCTGCGGGTCCTGGTTCAGCCGATAGATGATCTGGCACGCCTCGGGATCGGTCGCCGGGCCGACGGTGCAGCCCGTGACGAAGACGTCGAAGAGGATCTTCGTCGCCTGGTCCCCCTCGAACTTCCCGCGCGGGGCGGCGACGGTGATCGTCGGCTGGGCCGGGTCGAAGGCCGGCTTTCCGTTCTTCTCGCCGACGTGGAACGTCACGGCCGCGAACGCGCCCGGCTCGCGGATCGTCTCGTTCCAGGGACGCTGGAGGAACGCGAGGAGCGTGTGCGTCCCCGGCGGCAGGGCCGGGAAGATCCACGCCTTGTCGACCTGGTACCAGTTCGGGAGCGCGCGCCCGTCGAGGACGAGCTGGACGTGCTGCCCCTTCCCGGTCGCCTCGTCCTTGAAGATCTCGTAGTTCTCGACCGCGACCTTCACCTCGACCCGCGCCCCCTTCGGCGCCGGCTTCCCCGCCTCGGCCGCGGGCATCGGGATCACCTCGCCGGCCGCGGGCGAGACCAGCTTGATCGACACGGGCCCTTTCGGCCCTCGGCCGTCCGGGAACCCCGGAATCGGCGACTTCGGGTCGACCGGCGTCTGGGCCGCAAGCGGCAAGGCTGCGATGAGGGCGGACGCGAGGATCGCGGCATACGGCTTCATCGAAACGTCTCCTTGGAGGGCGACCTCTGTTCCGTGTCGACCCGGAGCCCCGGAATTTAGCAGAACGACGCCCGCGGCCGGGCGCCCCCCGTCAGCCGCCGCCCGTCCCTTCCTTCCGGAACCCCTCGGGGACCCGGAACCTCTCCGGGTCGACGCCGGCCCGGAGGTGCGTCAGCTCGAAGTAGGTGACCTCCTCGGTCCCGTCGTCCTTCGGGACGGTCCGGACCTTTCGGATCACGACGCCACCCAGGGCCGGGGCCATCCAGTAGGTCGTCGTCGGGGAGTTCAGCACCTCGGGGTCGTCGGCGTAGCGCCAGATGGCGCACGCGTTGCCCGCGAAGACGGCGTCCGACTCGCGGTGGTACTTCGTGATCCCGCGCCGGTTGGCCTCGGCCGCGTGGTTGAAGTCGGCGCCGAGAGGGAAGTCGTCGAGGTGGGCGAAGAGCGCCTCCTCCGTCGCCTCCCGGTAGCTCTTCGACGCCGGGTCGACCTCCCAGACCGGTCCCGCCGCCGACTCCCGGACGAAGTACGGCGCGTCCTTCGCGTCCGACGTCGTCCGCCGGAACGCCTCGTTCCGAACATCGATGCGGAACTTCGCGAGCTCCGCGCCGCCCGCCCGGATCGTCACCAGCCCCGAGTAGCCGTCCGTCCTGGGCTGCGGCGGCGGGCTCAGCATCTTCCCGCAGGCGGAGAGAAGGACGAGGAGCGCGGCGAGGAGGGAGAGCGACGCGGGACGCGTCCTCCCCGCCACGGGGCGGGCGCCGTTCGATACGTCCGTGCTCATGGGGCCCCCGTGATCGTCAGGCCGAGGAAATGCTGCATCACGACGAGCGCGCGGAGCGTCACCCACCGGGAGAGCTCCCCCTCGCGCTCGAGGGGAACCGGGAGGGGCACGTTGACGGGGCGCTCCAGCTTGAAGCGTCCGCGATGGTCCGCGCGCGCGGCGAGCCGGCCCAGCGCCTCGTCGAGGCCCGGCGTGCGCCGCGCGCCGGCCGCGACGAGGGCCCCGAGGATCTCCAGCAGGTCGGACGCGTCTCCGACGCCGATCCCGGTCTTCTGGGCTTCCACGGAAAGCGCGGGGAGCTCCACCGCCGTGGCCCGCTCGACGCAGAACGCGATCGCGTTCTGGAGGAGCGCCGACCGCTTCGCCTCCGGGACCCCGGCGAGGACGAGGAGGTCCCCCGCCACACCCTCGGAGGCGCTGTCGGAGCCGACCCGGCGCCGCGCGAGGTGCTCGGCCGCCGAGTGGAGCCGGTCGTCCTCCGCGTAGCCGAGGCGGAGGAGAGCGCGGCAGGCGGCGACGAAGCCGCTGCCTACCGTCGGCGACTCGCCCCTCTCGATCTCCACGAAGACCCGCTCCCAGCGGGCGAGGAGAAGGTCGGCCGCGTGCTGCAGCTCCGGCAGGTCCGCGTCGCACCCCACCTCGAGGAGGAGGAGGACGAACGAGGTCCCGGCGTCGAGAGGGGCGGCGAAGTCGGCCGGGGCGCCGACGGGGAGCATCCCGCGCAGGTGCGGCAGCGCGTCGCGCAGGAACGGGTCGCGCAGGAGGCTCTGGCGCGCCTTCCGCCGCTCGATGTCCTTCGGCGGGCGGTGCAGGAGGTCGCGGAACGCGACGTAGCGGGCGGCCGGGTTCTCGCGGGAGAGGAGCCAGTCGAGCGTGGAGAGCGGGAGCGGGTAGGCCCCCGCGGGGAGCTCGCGCGGCGGCCGCGGCTTCATCTCGCGGCGCACCTCCGCGGGCATCGCGTCGGCGACGACCTCCGCGCGCGGCGCGGGGCGCGTCGCGGGGCGCCGGTCCGGACGCGGCCGCGGGGCGGCCGTCCGCTCGCCCGGTCCCGCCTCCCGCCGCGGCCGCTCGGGCCGCGTCGGGCGATCTCCGCCGCGGAACGGCGGACGGTCGGGGCGGGCGCTTCCGGGCCCGTCCTCGCGACGAAACGGAGGACGATCCGGGCGCGGCCTGGACGGCCCGTCGTCGAAACGGCGCGGAGGGCGCTCGCCGCGCGGGAAGGACGGGCGGTCCTCGCGCCCGCGGAACGGGGGTCGGTCGGGGCGCGGCGAACGATCGTCGCGCCGGAACGGCGGGCGATCGCCGCGGGGAGCCGCGGGCCGGTCGTCGCGACCCCGGAAGGGCGGACGGTCGGGCCGCGGGAACGGCGGACGGTCGTCGCGCGAAGACGGCGGACGGTCGTCCCGTCCCCGGAACGGCGGACGGTCGCCACGCGGGAAGGACGGACGATCCTCGCGCCGGAACGGCGGTCGATCGTCGCGGCCGCGGAACGGCGGACGGTCGTCGCGTGGAGGCGCCGGCCGATCGTCCCGTCCCCGGAACGGCGGACGGTCCGGCCGCGAAACCGGCGGGCGGTCGCCTCTCCCCCGAAAGGCCGGGCGGTCCTCGCGCCCGCCGGCGGGCCGGTCGTCCCGCCGGAACGGCGGACGCTCCTCGCGGCGGAACGGCGGACGGTCGTCGCGCGGAGACGCGGGCCGGTCGTCCCGTCCCCGGAAGGGCGCGCGGTCGGGCCGCGGCGGACGATCGTCGCGCCCCCGGAAGGGGGGACGGTCCGGGCGCGGGGACGGCGGGCCGTCGGAGCGGGGCGCCTGCGGCCTGTCGCCGGGCGGCCTCGGCACGAAACGGCCCGGCCCGCCCTCTCCGGCGTGCCAGGAAGGACGGTCGCCGGTCCGGAACGGAGGACGCGCGCCGGGCCGGGCCGGCGGGCGTCCTGTGGGCCGTCGTGGCGGCCCGGAGCGTGAGCCCCCTCGCGGTTTCATCGGGCGCGAGGATAATCCCTCGCGGCATGAACGTCTTCCGATCCGGCCCGCCCCTCGTCGTCGCCCGCCGCGGATCGGCCCGCGCGGCGATCGAGAACACCGTCGAGGCCTTCGACCTCGCCGAGACCGAAGGGGCCGACGCGCTCCACCTCGACGTCCGCCTCACGGCCGACGGGGAGGTCGTCGTCGCGGCCGACCCGGAGGTCGTCGTCGGCAACCAGCGGGTCGCGGTCGCCTCGCTCTGCGTCCCCGACCTCCTTCGCGCCGAGCTCGTGAAGGGGGAGCGACGCTACACGCTGCCGCTCCTGCGCGACGTCCTGATGCGCTTCGGCTCCGACGGGCGCTACCTCGTCGAGCTCAAGCCCGGCCCCTCGCCGCGCCCCGGCCTCCTCGAGTTCCGCGTCGCCGCGCTCCTGACCCAGCTCGGCGCCCTCGAGCGGAGCGTCGTCGCCAGCCCCGCCCCCGAGCCGCTCCGCCGGAGCCTCGAGGCGCAGCCCGCGCTCGAGACCGCGTTCTGCTACGACGCCACCGTCTACCGTCCCGAGGGGCGTCTCTGGCCGAACCTCCCGGCCGGCTGCCGCGGGATCGCCCCGGCGCTCCCTCTCGCCTCCGAGCGCCTCCTCGCGGAAGCGAAGGCGGAGGGGATCGCCGTCCACGTCTCCCCGGTGAACGACCCCGCCGAGGCGCTGCGCCTCGCCCGGCTCGGAGCCGCCTCGCTCGTCACCGACGACGTCCCCGCCGTCCTCGGCGCCCTGCGCGAAGCCGGCCTCGCCCGGCCGAACGCGATCGCCCCCTGACCGGCCGCGGGGAAGCCCGCGGCGCCGTCAGCCTCCGCGGCGCTCCTCGAGGGTGAACGTCCCGTCCATCTGCAGCGCGAAGCGGCCGCGGGCCACCGGCACGAGCCGCACCCCGGGGCACTTCTCCTCGAGCCGCCGGCGCAGGAGGATCAGCCGCGTCTCGAGGTTGTCCTTCACCGTCGGGAGGCCGAGCGCGGCGTCGAGCCGCAGCTCGCGGTTCGTGAACTCGCGCCGCCCCTCGTCGCGCGCGGCGCGGAGGAGCTTCCGGAGGATCCTCCCCGGCACGTTCCGGATCAGGTACTCCCCGTCGACGAAAATGCAGTCGTCGGCCTCGTAGTAGAGAAAGGCGTGCGCGGCCGCGGGGGCCGCCGTCCCGTCGCGCGCCGGCGGCGCCGGCTCCTCCTCGGCCTCCTCGGAGAGCCGGTCGATCCCGATCGCGATCTGGTTCGCGAGGACGAGGAGGAACGACTCGTGCCACTCCTCGAACGCGAGGAGGTCGCGGCTCTCGAGCGCGAGGACGCCGAGGAGCCGCTCCTCTACGAGGAGCGGCAGCGCCAGCTGGCTCTCGGCGTGGGGGAGCCCCGGGAGCGGGATCTCGCGCCGGAGCTCCGCGCCGCCGCCCGCCGCCTCGACCGTGCCGCGGACCGCGCGCGAGTAGCGCAGGAGCGCCTCCATCCCCGAGACGCGCATCGGCGCTCCCGTCGCCGCGACCGTCCCGATCAGCCCCTGGGTCACCGCGACCTCCGCGCCGACGCCGCTCTCTCCGTAGCCGCGGCTCGCGATCGTCGTCAGGCTCCGCCCCGTCTCGTCGAGGAGGAGGAGCATCGAGTGGTGGAACCCGAAGACCTCGTCGAGCGCGGCGAGGACGTCCTCGAGGAGCGACTCGAGGTCGGCCGCCCGGTTGATCCGGCACGAGACGAGCGAGAGCGCCCGGATCTCCGTCATCGGCCCCGTCGTCGGCCCTTCCTCGCGAGCCCCTTCGGGAAGCGGCGCGAGGAATCCCGTCACCGGGCGGACCCACTCCACCTCGCAGACGTCGGCGGAGAGGAGCCGGAAGATCCCCTTCATCCCCGTGTGCGAGGCGATCGCCTCGACCCGGAGCGCCATCTCCACGAAGAGCGGCGTGTCGGTCTCGGAGCGGACGTAGCGGAGGCCGAGCTTCCACTGCTCGAACGTCACCGGGTCGAAGACCGTCGCGGTCGCGCGCGGGTTCGCCTCGAGGTTCCGGCTCGTCTTGTTGAAGAACTGCCGCGAGATCGCGACGTGCCGCTCGTCCACCTGCCGGATCTGGCTCAGGTAGGTCACGTTCGGCGTCCCGTCGGGCGCGCACGTCGCGAGCGCGCCCGGGAGGATTCCCTGGAACGACCGGGCGAGCGCGGGGAGCTTCGCGATCACGGCGCCCCCTCCGCGACGAGCGGCTCGCCGGCGCGCGGGCCCGGAGTCTGCTCGAAGCCCTCGCGCACCGCGAACGTCGCCGCCGTGCACGGCCAGCGGTTCCGCCGGCGGAGCGCCGCGGGGGGGAGCCCGATCGCCGCCACCTCCGCGTCGAACGCCGCGGCGAAGCGCTCCACCGCCTCCCGCTCGTCCTCGCCGGCCGGACGGATCGTCTCCACGCGCCCCTTCAGCTGCACCGTCCGGTGCGTGAGCGGCTGCGAGAGGACGACCGCGATCTGGCCGTTCTCGCGGAGGTTCGCGAGGGCCGTCGCGGACGTCGCGTCGGGCAGGTAGACGGTCAGGCTCCGGCCGTCCGGCTCGAGGAGGGCGGCGGCGGCCATCACCTCGTCGGGGACGAGAGCGGCGTCGCGCGTCGCGACGTGAACCGCGACCAGCCCCTCGAGGAGGGGCGCGAGCTTTCCTGGAGCACCCACGGCGGGCGGAGGGTACCGCACGGCCGGGCGATTAGTGAATTCTTAGGGAGCGTTAGTCAGTTCTTAGGTGGCCGCGCGCCGATCGGCGCCGCACCTTCCTTCCGACGGAACGGCGCGAGCGAAACCTCCACCCGCTTCCGTCGTACTACGCCCGGTTCGCCGCAACCGACCGAAAGGGAGACTCCGATGACCTCCTCCACGCTCTCCGTCCGCCCTTCGTCCGCCCGACCGGTCCCGGGGACCGTCCGCCGAGCCGCCTTCGCAGGCGCCGCGGCGGCGCTCCTCGCCGCGACGACTCTCCACGCGGGCGAGGCGCCGAAGAAGCCCCTCACGTTCGGCGCCTCGCCCCAGGTCGCGCGCGGGCAGTACCTCGTCGGCATCATGGGGTGTGACGACTGTCACACGCCGATGAAGATGGGCGCGAAGGGCCCCGAGCCCGACTTCTCGCGCCGGCTCTCCGGCCACCCGCAGGCGGTGAAGGTATCGAAGCCGGCGCCGATCGACGCGAAGTCGTGGATCTGGGCCGGCAACGCGACGAACACCGCCTTCGCCGGGCCGTGGGGCGTCAGCTACGCCCCGAACCTCACCTCCGACGCGACGGGGATCGGCGCCTGGACCGAGGCGAACTTCGTCAAGGCCATCAAGGAAGGGAAGCACCTCGGCGTCGGCCGCCCGATCGCCCCGCCGATGCCCTGGCCCGCCTACCGCCACGCGACCGAGGACGACCTGAAGGCCGTCTACGCCTACCTGAAGACGATCCCGCCCGTGAAGAACCAGGCCCCCGAGTACGAGCCCCCCGCGATGGCGCGGAAGTAGAAGCCTCCTCCTCCCTCACCTCACCTCGAGCCCCGGACGACGGCCCGGCGCGCGACGACGCGCCGGGCCGCTTCGTCCGTTTCCGTGGCCCGCTCCCTGCGCCCGCGCTCCATTCGAGCGAGGACCACGACGTGTCGCGCGAGGCGGGCGAGGTCTCCGTCTGCCTGTCGCCCGTCCGTCAGCGCGACGCCGAGGATCGTCCCCCGCAGGGTCTCCTCGTCCTTCGAGCCGAGGAACCCCACCTCCCCGTCCGTCACGACGACCGCGCGGCGCACCCCGTGCCGGCGAATGTGCCGCGCCACGGGGGCGATGCTCGTTCCCCCGGTCGTCTGGCAGACGCCCCTCTCCAGGTCACGGGCGTGGACGTCCACGACGTCGGTCGAGAAGAGGTGGACCTGTCGCCAGATGAGCCGCTCCACGCCGCGAACCGCCGCGTGGAGCGGCTCGAGAATCGACTCCACGCTCCCGGAGACGTCGAGATAGAGGTGGACGGCATCCCTGGATCGGGGTTCGGTCCCTCCGATAGACCGGACGAGTCGTTCCAGCGGCTCCGGCCGTCCCGGGTCGTCGCCCCGTCCGCTCTCGGATCGCGTCACGAGAGGCAGGCTCGCCTCGACTCTCGGACGGATGGAGTCCGAGGGGGTCGGAACGAGCCGGATTCCCCGCGCCCGGGCGTCAGTCCCCCGCGCCCCCGTAGACCGCGGCCAGGGCGCGCACGTGTTCCCTCACGTCGGCGAGCAGCTCCTCGGGCCCGAGGACCTCGGCGTGCTTGCCGAACGAGAGGACGAACCGCCGCGCCTCGAGGAGAGACCCGGCCGGCAACTCCAGCTCGATCGCCCCGTCCGGCAGGCGCACCAGCTTCTGCTTGTCGTGCCAGCGGACCTCCGTGATCCACTCGGCGATCTCCCGGCCGAAGCGGACCCGGAACCGGAAGCGCGGCCGGCCTACGTAGAGCCCGATCGTCTCGCCGAAGTGTTCCTCGGGACGGAACCCCCTCGGAGGCGTGAAGCGGCGGGATCCGACGCGGGCCGACTTCATCCGCGAGAGGTAGAACGTCTTTACGACGTCGTCGCCCGGGTCCTTCGCGAGGAGGAACCAGTCCATCCCGGCCAGGACGAGGTGGAGCGGTTCGATCTCCCGTTTCCGGAACTCGCCCGTCGGCTTCCGGTAGTCGACCGTCAGCGCGACCTTCTCGCGGAGCGACGTCGCGACCGCGTCCCAGACCTTCGGGTCGACGGGACGCTGCGCCTGCGGGCGGATATAGAGCTTCTCGACGAACGACGAGGGCGAGACGCGGACCTCCGGAGGCATCAGCTTCGAGAGCTTCTCGTAGATCGCCTTCAGGTCCTTCGCGGCCGGCGTCCCCTCGTAGAGCTGGAGCACCTTCATCGCCACGCCGACGGCAAAGAGGTCGGCCCCCTCCATCGCGAGCCAGGGCAGGTGCCAGCCCGGATCGGTGTAGACGTACGTCCCCTTGCGGGCGTCCCACTCGAGCGGCGCCCGGAACTCGTTCCGGAGGTTCTCGATGAGCCGCTGGACGGTCTTCGTAGACGTCTCCCACCGCTCTGCGAGGGTCGTCGCCGTCACCTTCTTCCCCTGCCTGAGGACGTCGTCCAGCTCGAGGATTCGGCGGAAGTACGGGCGGTCCTTGAAGGACATGGGCTCCTCCCGCCTCCAGTATGCGCGCCCTCCCGAGGCTTGGACACCGTCCGTCCGACCCCGTGCGTATCTTCGTGGGGCGAGGAGGACGCGATGACCGCAGCGACCCGGAAGGCCAGGACCCCGACCCCGCCGGCGCCCGCGCCCGCCCGATCGGGCGCCCCCCTCTTCCGCGACGGGACGGAGTGCCTCGACGCGTGGTTCGGGGCGCTCGGGCCGATGAGCGGCAACCCGTCGACGACCCACGCCGCCCTCTTCCAGCCCATCGCCGAGCGGCTCCCCGGCCTCCGACTCCTCGCGGCGCGGACCCGTGCCACCCGCGAGGCCGGCGTCCCCGTGCCGCCCTTCGACGCCTTCGACGCCCTCGGCCTCGACCTCCTCGACCGGCTCCTCCTCCTCGCGCTCCTGCGCGAGGCCGTCGACGTCCGCACCGAGCGTGGCCTGACGCTCGGCCAGCTCTGCGACGCCGCCGGCGCCGCCGACTGGAGCTACCAGGACGCCGTCCGCACGCGCGCCGAGGTGGCGGGCACCCTCCGCCGCCTCCGCATCCTCCAGTCCGACGCCGACACCCTCGTCTCGGAGCGCTGCTACCGCCTCGACCCGCGCTGGAAGAGCGCCCTTCTCGCCGGCCGCACCGCGCCCGGCGACGAGGATTTCCCCGCGCCGGCCACCGCTGCGGCGCGGCTGCAGGCCACGCTCTTCCGGGCCGGGCGCATCCTCTTCCTGGTCGGGCCGCTGCATACCGACCGGGTCCAGGCGTGGTCCGACGCCCGGCCCGACGCGCCCGGCTGGGACTCCCTCTCCCCGGTGCGCCGCAACCTCTCGAGGACCCTCTCCTGGTACCTCTCCCCGGGGAGCGCGGGCACGTCCGATCCCTTCGCCGTGGCCCTCCGCAAGGCCGGAGCCCACACGCCTGCCGAGGCCGCCCTTCTCGCCGCCCTCCTCTCGCGGAGCGCCGACGACGAACCCGTCGCCTGGGCGCTCCTCTCCGAGGCGCTCGAGGGCCTCCCCGGCTTCGGCACCGATCGCGCCGCCCTCGTGGGGTCCGTGTCGCCGCTCGGGAGAGCTGGCCTCATCGAGGAGGCCGGAACGGGCAGCGACGGCGACGTCACGCTCCGCGCCTCCAGCGCCGCGCGGGCGCGCGTCGTCCCCTCGGGCCTCGCGCTCGTCCGCAGACGCGAAGAGGAGACCGCCCCGAAGGCCGAGGGGAGCAACGGTCCGGAGAAGGTCCGGCCGCGCCTCACGCTCTCCGGCCTCGTCCTCGCACCCGACGTCCGCCTCCGGCTCGCCGAGGCGCTCTCCGTCCCGCACGCCCTCGCGGCCGCCGCCGACTGGGGCGCCTCCGAGAGCCTCCTCGGCTCACCCGGCGTCGCGCTGCTCCTCTACGGCCCACCCGGCACCGGCAAGACGCTGGCGGCCGAGGCGATTGCCGGCGAGCTGGGGCGCACCCTCTGGCGCCTCCGCACCGACCAGCTCCTCTCCAAGTACGTCGGCGAGTCCGAGAAGACGCTCGCGGCCATCTTCCGAGCTGCCCGCGCCTCCGGAGACGTCGTCCTCCTCGACGAGGCCGACTCCCTCCTCTCGTCGCGCGCCGGCGACCGCCAGCGCTGGGAAATCTCCCTGACGAACCTCCTCCTCCAGGAGATCGAGAGCTTCACGGGCGTCGTCGTCCTCACCACGAACCGCGACGAGGCCCTCGACCCCGCGCTCGAGCGGCGCCTCCTCGCCCGCCTCGAGATCGGGATGCCCGGCCCCGAGGAGCGCGAGCAGCTCTGGACCAAGCACCTCCCGCCGCGCGCCCCGCGCGCCGCGGACGTCGACCTCCCCGCCCTGGCCCGGGCCTACGCCCTCAGCGGCTCGCTCATCCGCACGGCGGCGCTCTTCGCCGTCGCGAAGGCCGCCGCGCGCCCCGACGCGAACCGCCTCCTGACCCGCGCCGACCTCCACGAGGCGGCCGCGGCCCAGCTCGCCCGCGCCCGCGAGGGGAAGGCCGTCGTCGGCTTCTCCCCGGCCCGCGCGGTCGCCCCCCGCCTCGCCCTCGTCGCCACGCACGAAGACGCGTAAGGAGCCGCCATGCCCGAGTACCCCACCCTCGACGACCTCGAGCCGGCCCCGGGGCCGACGGACTCCGCCCCGGCGCCGGCTCCGCCCACGCCGGCCGCTTCTCCGGCCCGACCGCTCCTCGAATGGCTCGAGAGCGAGGGCTTCCGCGCCCGCATCGACGAGGAGGGCGACCTCCACCTCCGTCACGAGGGGCGCGACGTCTTCGTCGTCTTCGACGTCGACGATCCCGCCTATGTCCGCGTCCTCGCCCCCGCGTTCTGGAAGTGCGACGACGCCGAGCAGCGCTTCCTGGCCCTCGCCGTCGCCAACCGGCTCAACGCCGCGCTCAAGGTCGCGAAGATCTCGCTCCGCACCGACGGCGCGGCCTGCGTCGCCGTCGAGCTGTTCGTGGACGGCCTCGAGGCCCTCCGCGCCGTCCTCCCCCGCTGCCTCGACCTGATCGGAGCGGCCACGTGGGAGTTCCGCGAGGGGATGAAGGAGGCGATAAGGAACGCCTCCGCCGAGGACGCCGCGATGCGGGAGCAGGTCGAGGACGACCCGAAAGGTCCGGACGTGCCGTAGCCTCGCTACGCGCCGATCACCCGCACCTCGCTCCGGCCGCCGTCGTGGGCGACGATCCGCACCTCTACCCCGATCTTCTCGGCGAGGCCTTCGACGTGCGAGATCAGGCCGATCCGGCGGCCGCCTTCCCGGACGGCGTCGAGGGCCGCGACGGCCTTGTCGAGCGTGTCCGCGTCGAGCGAGCCGAAGCCTTCGTCGACGAAGAGCGAGCCGATCGCCGCCCGCTTCGTTGCGAGGGAGGCGAGGCCGAGGGCGAGCGCGAGGGAGACGAGGAACGTCTCGCCGCCCGAGAGGCTCTCGACGCTCCGCAGCTCGTCGCCCATGTCGCGGTCGACGACGAGGAGGCCCACCTCCGTTCGCGGCGCCTTCCGGAGCTGGTAGCGGCGGGC
>JAGOBQ010000214.1 GCA_017999215.1 Thermoanaerobaculia bacterium | reverse complement strand
CGGCCGGATGGCCCGGTACGGCCTGAACGTCTCCGACGTCCGCGACGTCGTCGAGACGGCCGTCGGCGGCAAGGCTGCGACCGAGGTCCTAGACGGGCCGAAGCGATTCGCCGTCGTCGTCCGGCTCCCCGACGAGCTCCGCCGGAGCCCCGAGGCGATCGCCTCGATCCTCCTGACGGCGCCCGGCGGGGAGAAGGTGCCGCTCGGGAGCGTGGCGCGCATCGCGACGGCCCCCGGCCCCGAAGCGATCAGCCACGAGCAGGGCTCGCGGCGGCTCGTCGTCCAGACGAACGTCCGCGGGCGCGACATCGGGAGCTTCGTCGCCGAGGCGCAGCGGGCGATTCGCGGGAAGCTGTCGGTCCCCTCCGGCTACCACCTCGAATGGGGCGGGCAGTTCGAGAACCAGGCGCGGGCGACGCGACGGCTGATGATCGTCGTGCCGCTCTCGCTGGCGCTCATCTTCGCGCTCCTCTACCTGACGTTCCGCCTCGCGCGGCAGGCGGCGCTCGTCATCCTGAACGTCCCGTTCGCGCTCGTCGGCGGCATCGCGGCGCTCTGGCTGCGGGACCTGAACCTCAACCTCTCGGCCTCGGTCGGCTTCATCGCCCTCTTCGGCGTCGCCGTCCTGAACGGCGTCGTGATGATCACGTCGGTGAACCGCCTGCGCGAGGAGGGGATGGGGCTCCGCCTCGCGGTCCTCACCGGCGCCGCGACGCGGCTGAAACCCGTCATGATGACGGCCCTCGTCGCGGCGCTCGGCTTCCTGCCGATGGCGCTCTCGCACGGCGCGGGGGCGGAGATCGGCCGCCCGCTCGCCTCCGTCGTCATCGGCGGGATCACGACCTCGACGCTCCTGACGCTGATCGTCCTGCCGACGCTCTACGAGATGGTCGAGGCGCGCGTCGCGCGGCGACGGAAGGGCTGAGCGCCGGGCATCGAGGGCCGCGGGGCGCGGTCAGGCGGGGTCCCGGAACTCCCAGACCTGGAGAATCGGGCCGTCGAACGGCGGCGGCTGCGGCACGCGGGCCGGGTCCTCGTAGAGCAGGGCGAACGAGCGAAGCGGCTCGCCGCCGGGACCGAGCTCGGGCCGCGCCCGCCCCCCGTTGAAGTAGGCGCGCCACCACACGGTCGCCTGGAGGAGCCGCGTCAGGCGCGGCGGGGCGCCCGGGCCCGGCCCCGGGACGAGATAGCGCTCCGGATCGAACCCGGCGCGCGCGGCGGTCCCGGGAAGCGACGCGAGCGGGTTCTCGAGCACGAGGAACCGCACGCGATGCTCGCGGCAGAAGTCCGCCAGCCGCGCCTCCCGCGTCGCGAGGAGTGCCGTCAGCGCGGGGCCGTAGAGCGGGTTCCCCGCCGTCCCGAACGGATCGACGAGCACTTCGCGGCGCCCGAGGACGTTGAACACGTGTCCCCAGTTCTCGAGCGCGAGGACGCGCCCCGGCCTCCGATCGCGCCTCAGGAGCTCCGCGACGCGAAGCGCCGGCGCCGCGCCGGAAGGGACGGGCGCCGCGGGCGCCGCGACGTACGGCCAGACCCCGACGGCCGCCGGGACGAGGGCGACGGCCGCGAGCGCCCCCACGACCGCGGGACGCCCGCGCAGCGCGCGGTCGGAGGCGAGGAGGCCGGCCGCCACCGCGAGGAGCGGAACCGCCTGAGAGACGAACCGGACGCGCGCGAAGGAGGCCGCGAGGAGGACGACGGCGAAGAGAGCGACGACCCGCTCCCCGTCGGTCCCCCGACGGGCCGCGAGGAGGGCGAACGGCACGACGAGGAGGACGCCTCCCCCGAGCTGCGATGCCAGGGCGACCGGTCCGGTGCCGAGGACCTCCAGCAGCGGACGGAACTCGGAGACCTGGTCGAGCCACGGGTCGCCGCCGAAGAACGCCAGCCCGGCGAGCGTCTGCATCGCCGCGCCCGGGATCGCGAGCAGGGTCGCGACACCCGCGATCAGGCCTGCGGCCCGGGCCGACAGGGGTCGATGGCGTCCCTCCAGGAGGCTGGAGGCTCCGAGCGCCACGGCCGCCGCGAGGAGCGCGGCGGCGTGGGGAAGGCCCAGGAACCAGCTGTCGGACGGCATTCCGGGCGGACGAAGCGCGCGCCACGCGCCGACGGCGACCGCTGCCAGGGCGAAGCCGCCGCTCCCGGCGAGGAGCGCCAGCCGGGACCGACCGAGGAGAAGTACCGCGAGCGCGGCGCAGGCCGCGCCGAGAAGAAGCGCAACCTGGACGAAGAGCGCCGTGGCGAGGGCGGCTCCGAGCGCGAGGGCTCCGACGACGGCCTCGCCCGTCCGCCGGACCCGGACCACCAGGAGGACCGCCGCGACGAGGCCCAGGAGAAGGCCACCCTCGAGGAAATGGTGGTCGAGGTCCGAAACCGAAGAGACTTCGACGAGGGCCGGCGTGATCGCGAGGAGCCCGCCGGCCGTGACGGAGGCGGCGAGACCGCGGCGCGTCGCGAGCACGAACGAGACCGCGAAGGCGAGGAACGCCCCGAAGAAGGGCGGGAAGAGAGCCGCACGGTCCAGGACCTCGCCGGACGTTCGCGCTCCGGAGAGCCGCGAGAGGCCTCCCGCGGCGAGATCGTAGAGGGGCGGCCAGGGGCAGAACGCGCCGCCGGCGCCGCGCGCCGGGTCGAATTCGAGCACGGCCGGGAAATCGAGCGCCGAAACGACGATCCGGCGGGCGTGGTAGAGGTCGTCCAGGGGCGGGATGACGGCCGCGCCTTCCGGGAAGGCGGCGCCGAGGTTCGCGAGGCGGACGGCGAGAGCCAGGACCCCGACGAACGCCGCGACGAGCCAGGCCCGGTACCGCGGAGAGAGCGTCATGGCCCCGCGGCGTCCTCCTGTCCCCGGAGGCCGTGCCGCGCCATCTTCGCCTTGAGCGTGTTGCGGGCGAGGCCGAGGCGGCGCGACGCCTCGCGGATCTTCCCGCCCGCCTCGGCGAGCGCGCGCTCGATCAGCTCGCGCTCGAGGCCGGCCATCCGCGCCTCGTAGTAGTCGGGATCGACCGGCGGCTCGGGTCCCCCGGCGGCCGGCGCCCGCGAAACGAGAGGGCGCCCCGCGAGGAGGAGCGGGGAGTCGAGGATCCACGGGAACTCCTCGGGCCCGAGCCGTTCCATCGGGCTGAGGACGAGCGCGCGGTGGAGCGTCGCCTCCAGCTCTCGGATGTTCCCCGGCCACGGGTAGCGGGCGAAGAGCTCGAGGACCTCCGGCTCCACGCGGCGCGGGTCGGCGCCGAGGTCGCGCGAGAGCTTCACGACGAAGTGCTCGACGAGCGCCGGCAGGTCCTCCAGCCGGCTCCGGAGCGGCGGGAGCTCGATCGGCACGACGTTCAGCCGGTAGAAGAGGTCCTCCCGGAACTCGTTCGCCCGGATCGCCGCCTCCAGGTCGAGGTTCGTCGCCGCGATGATCTTCGCGTCGCACTTCAGCGTCTGCGTCCCGCCGACCCTCTCGAACTCCTTGTCCTCAACGACGCGCAGGAGCTTGGCCTGGATGCCGAGCGACGTCTTCCCGATCTCGTCGAGGAAGATCGTCCCGCCCTGGGCGAGCTCGAAGCGGCCCGGCTTCTTCCGGTCGGCGCCGGTGAAGGAGCCCTTCTCGTGCCCGAAGAGCTCCGACTCGGCGAGCGTCTCGGGGAGCGCGGCGCAGTTGAACTGGATGAACGGCCCCTGCGCGCGGGGCGAGAGGGCGTGGAGGATCCTCGCGACGAGGTTCTTGCCGGTCCCGGACTCCCCGCGGATCAGGACGGTGACGGGCCCGGCCGCGGCGCGCGGGAGCGTCGCCTTCACGCGCTTCGCCGCTTCCGACGTTCCGACGAGCGCGTCGAGGTTCCAGCCGCGGCCGAGGTTCGCCTTCAGGCTCTCGTTCTCGACCGAGAGGCGGAGGCGCGCCTCGAGGAGCTCTTCGACGAGCCGCGCGTTCTCGATGGCGACCGCCGCGAGGTCGGCGAACGCCTCGAGGAACGCGCGGTCCCCTTCGGAGAAGAGGCGAGGGGCGTTGCGGTGGTCGACGTAGATCGCCCCCGAGGCGCGCTCCTTGACGCGGAGCGGCACGCAGAGGAACGAGACGATCGAGTGCGCGTGGATCGACTCCCGCCCGGAGAAGCGCGGATCGACGCGGGCGTCGGCCGAGCTGACGGAGCGGCCGTCCGCGACGACGCGCTCCACGACGGAGCGGGAGATCGCCTCCGCCTCGTCCTCGCGGCCGGTCTTCAGGTTCCTCGCGACGCGGACGGAGAGGCGCCCGGTGACCGGGTCGCCGAGGAGGATCATCCCGCGCTCGGCGTTCAGCCGGCGGAGCGCGAGGTCGACGATGTCCTCGAGGACGGCCGACAGGTCGCGCGTCGAGTTGACGATGCGCGAGACCTCGTAGAGGCCGATCACGCCGAGGCCGAGGGGCGCCGGCCCGGCCGTCTCGGCGGCGGCCTTCGTCGCGATCCGCTCGAGGACGCCTCGCGTCCGCTCCAGCTCCCTGAGGGCGCCGATCCTCTCGAAGAGGCGGGCCGCGGTACCGAGGCGGGCCGCCGCGCGCGCCTTCTCGAGCGTCCGCACGCCCCACTCGTAGTAGCAGCGGCCGAGGTCGTAGACGGCGCCGATGTCCGAGAGCGAACGGGCGGACTCCTCGAAGAGGCGGTCGGCGTCGATCGCGCGGTGCTCCAGGTGGGCGACGCGCGCCTCGAGGGCGAGGATCCGGGAGAGCGTGTGGCGGTCGCCCAGCCGGTGCGCGATCTCCGACGCCTCGGCCGCATCTCTCTCGCAGCGCGCGAGGTCCCCCGCCCGGAACGCGAGCTCGGCCGATTCCACGAGCGCCCGGCCGAGCCCGTCCGCGGCCCCCGACTCGGCGAGCGTCTCGAGGACCTGGTCGAGGTGACGCCGCGCCTCGTCGAGCCGTTCCCGGTCGCGCTCGAGGAGCGCGACCGGGAGGAGGACCGACGCGACGAGCGGCGGCTCTCCCGTCCCGCGGGCCGCGTCGAGCGTCTCGAAGAGGGAGCGCTCGGCCCGGTCGAGGTCCCCCCTCTTGCGGAGGAGGTTCCCGAGCGCGCGCCGGGCGTCGACCGCGACCCGGCCCGGGGCGTCGCCGACGACGTCGAGCGCGAGCCGGTAGCTCTCCTCGGCGTCGTCCCAGCGGCCGAGCACCTCGTCGCACGTCCCGAGCCCGACCGAGGCCTGCGCCTGCCCGAGCGGGGCTCCCAGGCGGCGGTGGATCTCGAGCGCGCGCTCGAGGCCGGCCCGGGCCGCCGCGTAGTCGCCGCGCCCGCACTGGAGCGTCGCGAGGTTCCCGAGCGAGGCGGTGATCCCCCAGAGGTCGCGCGAGCGCTCGGCCTCCTCGAGGCACTCGCGCTCCATCGCCTCGCTCTCGTCCCAGCGCCCCGTCCGCGCGAGGACCGCCGCGAGCGACGAGAGGGCCCGCCTCACCAGGTCGTTCCGCTCGCTCCGCCGGGCCGCCTCGAGGGCCGACTCCAGCCTCTCCTCGGCGAGCACCACGTCGCCGCGGAGGAACGCGACGGAGCCGAGCGTCCCCAGGAGGAGCGAGCGGAGGTCGTCGGGAAGCTCCGGTCCCGCGAGCTCCAGGGCCGCCACCGCCTTGGCCTCGGCCCCGTCCACGTCGCCCCGCTCGAGTCGCGCCCGGGCCGAGGCGTCCAGGAGCCGGGCCCGCTCCTCGGTCGTGCCGACGCTCCCGAGCTCCCCCTCCGCCCGGTCGAAGAGGGCGCGCGCCGCCTCCACGTCGTCCCGGCGGAGCCGGATCATCCCGATCTTGAACGTGAGGAGGGCGGCCTGGCGGCGGACGGCGGGCTCGTTCGCGTCGGGGCGGGCGCCCAGCTCCTTCAGGAGGAAGTGGTACGCCGCGAGAGCGCGCCTCCAGTTGCCGGCCCGGAAGTGGACGTCGCCGAGCCGCTCGCGAACCGCGGCCTTCTCCCCGGTTCGGCCCGCCAGGTCGAGGAACTCGAGGACCCCCTCGTACGACCGCGCCGCCTGGTCGTAGGCGAAGAGCCGCTCCGCTCGGGCGCCCGCGAGAAGGCCGAGCCGGATCGCCCGCTCCGGGTCGCTCCCGCGGAGCGCGTGGAGCGCGGCGGCCGGAAGGAGGTCGGCGCGCGTCTCGAGCCTCGCCTCGAACCAGGCCGCCGCGGCGTCGTGGAGCGCGCGGCGCCGTTCGTCGGGGAGCGAGGCCCCGAGCTGCTCGCGCGTCCGCGCGAGGGGGAACTCCCAGACCGCTTCCCCCGCGAGCTCCCGCTGCACCAGGAGGCCGGCCCGCGCCAGGGCTCCGAGCGCTTCGGCAAGGGCGTTCGCCTCGCGCTCGGTCCCCTCGGCGCGCTCGGGGAACCCGACCTGCGAGAGGCGGAGGGCGAGCTCGAACGTCAGGTCGGCGGGGACGATCGAGAGCGCCGCGAGGAGGTCGCGCTTCTCCGGCGGCAGCGCCGCGAGGCGGGCGTCGGCCCGCCCGGTCGCCGCGCCGGGGCGCCCCGGGCGGCGGAAGAGCTCGGCGTCGACGACGAGCTGACCGTCGCGGAGCGTGACGACCCGCCTCTCGACGAGCTGCTCGAGGAGCGCGACGACTCCTCCGGGCCAGCCCTGCGTCTCCTGGTAGACGAGCCGGGCGAGCTCCTCGGGGAGGTCCCTCCGCGCGAGCGCCCCCGCCGCGGCGGCGACCGCCTCGGCGTCGGAGAGCGGCCCGAGCGTCCACGGGGGGAGCGAGAGGTCCTCGATCGGCGCGAGCGCTTCGTTCGGCCCGCCCCCCGGCTCGGGCGGCGGCGAGGGCTCGGCGGCCGCGGCGACGACGATCGGGCGCGACTCGGCCGCCTTGAAGAGGAACGAGAGGAGCGCCGCCGTCGCGCGGTCCGCGAGGTGGAGGTCGTCGACGAGGAGGACGAGCGGCCGGTCCCCCGCCTCCGCCCGCCGCGTCGCCTCGAGGGCCGAGAGGACGCCGTCGAAGAGAGCGAGGCGGCTCGACTCCTCGGTGAGCCGCGAGATCGGCGGCGCCTCGACGTCGGTCGCCGCGAGCCGGGCGACGCGGGCCAGCGCGGCGCGCGCCGGGGCCCCGGCCGAGCCGCCGCGCCGGGTGAGGGCGGAGAGGACGTCGAGGACGGGGCGGTAGGGCGTCCGGTCCTCGGCGACGGCCCGCGCCTCGACGACGAGGGCCCCTTCGGACTGCGCGAGGACCCGCCACTCGGCGAGGAGGCGCGACTTCCCCGCCCCTTCCGGACCGAGGACGACGATCGCCTTGCCGGAGCCCTCCGCCGCGTGGCGCAGCGCCTGGGTGAAGCGTCCGAGGAGCTCGGCCC
>JAGOBQ010000213.1 GCA_017999215.1 Thermoanaerobaculia bacterium | reverse complement strand
GGCCCTCTACTTCGAGGGCGAGTACGCGGCGACCGGAGAGAAGGAAGCCAAGCTGCGTTTCGTCGAGGGGACGCGCGTCGCGGACGAGTGCCTCGCCCTGCTTCGGGCCCGCGCGTCCGAGGGTTCCTCGCGAGACCTCTCGCGGGCTACTCCCATCGAGCTGGTGCCACGCCTCGCCGGCGACCCCGACGCCGCCCCCGCGTTCGAGTGGGGAGGCGTGGTCTGGGGCATGTACGCCCTGGCGGAGGGGATGCTCGCCGCCGCGCGCGAGGGAGCGGCCGGGCGGATCCGCGACCTCGCCGAGGCGGTCCTCCGCCTCGACCCGGGCCTCGACGACGCGGCGGGCGACCGGACGCTCGGGCGGCTCCACCACAAGACGCCGTCGATCCCGTTCCTGACGGGCTGGGTCTCGCGGACGGAGGCGATCCGCCATCTCCGTCGCGCGGCGAGCGCGGCCCCGACGAGCCTCGTGAACCGGCTCTTCCTCGCCGAGGCGCTCCACGACCTCGACTCCTCGCGGCATGACGAGGCCGTCGCGATCGCCGAGGCGGTCGTGCGGGACGCGCCGGACCCAACCTGGCTCGTCGAGCACGAGCGGGCCCGAGCCGACGCGAGGGCCCTCCTGAAGATCTGGCGCGCAGCGGGCCGCTGAGACGCGGCCCGCCGCGCGCGGCAGCGCCTTCCTTAGAGCAGCTCGGCCTGGGAGAAGAAGAACGTCACCTCGCGCGCGGCGTCGGCGAGGTTCGCGGAGCCGTGGGAGGCGTTCCGCTCGATCGACTGGCCGTACTCCTTCCGGATCGTCCCCTCGTCGGCGTTCGCCGGGTTCGTGGCGCCCATGACGGCGCGCCAGTGGGCGACGGCGTTCTCCCGCTCGAGGACGGCGACGAAGACCGGGCCCGAGGTCATGTACGCGACGAGGGAGCCGAAGAAGCCCTTCCCCGCGTGCTCGGCGTAGAAGCCCTCGGCCTCGGCCTTCGTGATCCGGTGGAGCTTCATCGCCACGACGCGGAAGCCCTCGGCCTCCATGCGGGCGAGGATCTTCCCGGCGTTCTTCGCCTCGACGGCGTCGGGCTTGATGATCGCAAAGGTGGTTTCCAAGTTGAGCTCCTTGTAGATTGAAGCGTCGGGCCGATCCTCACCGATCGTGGTGCGGACGGGCCCCGCGCCTTTGCTGTTCCTGTTCCCGGGAAACCCGAGGCCGGGTTTCCCGGACCCTTCCGCGCCCCAGGGATTCGCCCGGAGACGGTACGTCGTCGGTCCTTGGAAACGGTGCGGCGGGGCCGAAGCCCCGCCGCGCCTCGATTCGAGGATTCCGTTCAGCCCTTCATCGCCTGCATCAGCGTCTCGCCGATGAGGGCCGGGGAGTCGGCGACGAGGACGCCCGCGGCTCGGAGCGCGGCGACCTTCTCGGTCGCGGTCCCCTTGCCGCCGGAGATGATCGCGCCGGCGTGGCCCATGCGGCGGCCGGGAGGGGCCGTCCGCCCCGCGATGAACGAGGCGACGGGCTTCTTCAGGTTCGCCGCGATCCACTCCGCGGCTTCTTCCTCGGCGCTCCCGCCGATCTCGCCGATCATGATGATCGCCTCGGTCTCCGGATCGTCCTTGAACATCTCGAGGCAGTCGATGAAGTTCGTGCCGTTCACCGGGTCGCCCCCGATGCCGACGCAGGTCGACTGCCCGAGGCCGAGCGCCGTCGTCTGGCCGACCGCCTCGTACGTGAGCGTCCCCGAGCGGGAGACGATGCCGACCTTGCCGGGGCGGTGGATCCGCGCCGGCATGATGCCGAGCTTCACCTTCGCCGACGGGCGGATGACGCCGGGGCAGTTCGGGCCGACGAGCCGCACGCCCGGCCGCTCCGCGAGGAACGCCTTGGCCCGGATCATGTCGTTGACCGGGATCCCTTCCGTGATCGCGATGACGAGCGCGACGCCGGCGTCGGCGGCTTCCATGATCCCGTCGGCCGCGGCCGGCGGCGGGACGAAGAGGAGCGAGGCATTCGCCCCCGTCTTGGCGACGGCCTCGTGGACGGTGTCGAAGACCGGGATCCCCTCGACCGTCGTGCCGCCCTTGCCGGGGGTCACCCCGGCGACGACCTGCGTGCCGTAGTCGCGTCCCGCGAGGGCGTGGAACTTCCCCTCGCGCCCCGTCAGCCCCTGGACGACGACCTTCGTGTCGGTGCTCAGCCAGGAGGCCATCTCAGTTCTCCCCCTTCTTCACCGCGGCGATGATCTTCTCGGCGGCGTCCTTCATCCCGTCGGCCGGGATGACGGCGAGGCCGGAGTCCCTGAGGATCTGCTTGCCCTCCTCGACGTTCGTCCCCTCGAGGCGGACGACGACGGGGATCGTGCAGCCGATCTCCTTCACGGCCTTCACGACGCCGCTGGCGATGATGTCGCACCGCATGATGCCGCCGAAGATGTTGATGAGGACGCCCTTCACGTGCGGGTCCGAGAGGATGATCCGCATCGCGTTCTTGACCTGCTCCTCGTTGGCGCCGCCGCCGACGTCGAGGAAGTTCGCGGGGCTCCCGCCGGCGTACTGGATGATGTCCATCGTCGACATCGCCAGACCGGCCCCGTTCACCATACAGCCGACGTTGCCGTCGAGCTTGATGTAGTTCAGGTTGAACTTCGACGCCTCGACCTCGAGCGGGTCCTCCTCGTCGAGGTCCCGGTACTCCTTGATGTCGAGGTGCCGGAAGAGGGCGTTGTCGTCGAAGTTCATCTTCGCGTCGAGCGCCACGACGTCGCCCTGACCGGTGATCATGAGAGGGTTGATCTCGGCGAGCGAGCAGTCGGTCTCGACGTAGGCCTTCGCGAGGGCGAGGAGGAACGGCACGGCCTTCTTGTGCGTGTCGCCCGTCAGGCCGAGCGCGTAGGCCACCTTGCGGGCCTGGAATGGCTGGAGGCCGGCGATCGCGTCGAACGGCTCCTTGAGGATCGCGGAGGGGTCCCTGTGGGCGACCTCCTCGATCTCCATGCCGCCGAACTTCGAGGCCATCAGGACCGGCTTGCCGATGGCGCGGTCGAGCGTGATGCCGAGGTAGAGCTCCTGGGCGATGTCGGCCGCCTCCTCGACGAGCACCTTCTTGACCTTGCGCCCCTCGGGGCCGGTCTGGTGCGTCACGAGCTGCATGCCGATGATCTTCTGCGCCGCCTCGAACGCCTCGTCGGGCGTCTTCGCGAGCTTGACGCCGCCCCCCTTGCCCCGCCCGCCGGCGTGGATCTGGGCCTTGACGACGGCCTTGCCGCCGAGGTCCTTGGCGATCTGCCGGGCTTCCTCCGGGCTGTCGGTGACGTGCCCCTTCGGGGTCGTGACACCGTAGCGGCGGAGGATCTCCTTCGCCTGGTACTCGTGGACTTTCATCTCGGAGACACCTCTTCCGTTTCCGTTTCGCCCGGACGGGCGGGGCGGATTCTAGTCCGCGCTCTCGGTACGGGCCATTTCGGGTCCCGGACAGCCCCGGGGGCCCGGCTTCAGCGGGCCGCGGCGAGGAACCGGCGGACGTCGGAGCGGATGCGGAGCGCGTCCGCCCGGGCGCCGGCGGCCTCGGCCGCCCGCGCGGCCCGGTCGGCCGCGAGGGCGAGGTGACTCCGCGCCGCGACGTCGCGGGTCCGTCGGGCCCAGAGCTCGACGAAGGCGGGCGAGGCGACGTTCCAGGCCTCGTCGGCCCTCCCCGTCCGGAGCAGGAGCTCGGCTTCGAGAAGTCCGAGGAACTCCCTGCTTCCCGAGCTGCGCCCCTTCTCGGCGAGGACCGACGGGAGGAGGGCCCCGGCGTCGGCACCGTTCGCGAGGCGCTCCTCGAGGAGCCAGGTCCGGCGAAGCGAGGTCGCCGGCTCGCTTCCCGAAGGCGGTTGCGCCGGACGCCCCGCGCGCCACAGGACGAGGACCCGCAGCTCCTCCTTGAACGGCCGGTCCGCCTGGGCGCGCTCGATGAGGGCGAGGGCGTCGTCGAACTGGCGGCGCTCGCACAGGGCGAGGAGGGCATCCACGAGCGCGTCGCCGACGATCCAGAGCTCCTCCCGGTTTCCCCGGCCGAGGACGGCCTCCCGGTACCAGGGGATCGCACGCGAGACCTCGCCGGCGAGGTGCAGGGCGCGCGCGGCGTCGATCGCCACCGAGGTCCGGGCGACGGCGTCCCGAGAGATCTCGCGGAAGGCCCGTTCCCCGTCTCCGACCTGCCCCGCGGCGACGCGGAACCGCGCCGCGGAGCGCCGTGCCCACTCGAGGAGCGACGCGTCCGCCGCCGGCGCGACCGTCGCGGCGGCCTCCGCCGCAACCGATGCCGCCGCGGCGGGATCGCCCCCCTCCGCCAACCGGGCGGCGCGCAAGAGCTTCAGCCAGGTCGACGTCCGCCGCGCCTGACGGGCCGCCGGTCCGAGCGCCGACCGGGCGCCGACCGGGAAGCCGTCGAAGTCGAGCTCGAACGGTTCCGACGACAAGCCGCTGAAGCGGAGGACGCGGCGCCTCTCGTCGACCTCCATCCTCCTGCCGGCGCCGGTCCGCGACGGTGGACCGAGCGCATACCAGGCGACCAGCGGGATGCAGTCCTCGAAGACCGGAAGATCGGGCGTGACCGCGGTGAGCGGTCCCGGAACCCCCGGCACGTCCCGGGAGGCGGCATAAGCGCCCGGGCGAAGGGCGATGACCGCGGCGTACTGCCCGAGCCGGTTCGCGGTGGAGGCGAAGAGGAGCTCTTTGCTTCCATCCCCGTCGAGGTCGACGGACCCCAGGAAGACCTGGTGCCCGCTGCTGAAGAGGAGGGTCTGCGAGGCCCCGGTCTCCGGATCGACGAGGACGACCGCCGCCGGGAAGGTCTCCGGGTTGATGAAGGAGAGGACGAGCTCGTCCCCGGCCAGGCCGTCGGCGTCGACCGCCTCGAGGCCCCCGAAGCCCCAGCGATCCGGGACGTCCCAGATTGCCGTGCCCACGGGGCTCGGGATGCGGATCTCTCTCCGGATGGAGCCCGAGCCGGGATCGAGGAGAACGAGCCTCGCACCCGCCTCTTCCAGGCCTGAAGCTCCGCCGAGGACCGCGGCGACACTCCTTCTGCCTTCCGGGTTCCGATAGAAACGGATGGCCGAGGTGATCGTGAGGTCGGTCCGTTCCCAGAGGGCGCGACCGTCCGCGTCGAGCGCGACGACGCCCCTTCCGTTCGCGTGAGGGGCGAGCTGGACGGCCTCGACCGGCTTCGCGAACTGCCGTCCGACGACGGCCGCGGCGAGGACCGCGACGAGAAGAGGCGCCGTGATCCTGAGAGCCCGGCGGCGCGAGGCCCCGGGCGCGCGGACAGACCGCCGCGCCCTCAGGTCCGAGAGCGCCGCCTCTGCTGTCGCGTATCTCGCCTCCGGCGCCTTCGCGAGGAGCCGCGCGACGTAGGCGTCGAGCCACGCCGGGGCGTCGGGCCGCACGGCACGCAGCCGCGGCGCCGGGTCCCTCACGTGGGCGAGCGCGGTGCCGACGGCCGAGTCGCGCCGGAACGGGACGCCGCCCGTCAGCATCTCGTAGAGCGTGACGCCGAAGGAATAGAGGTCGCTCCGGCCGTCCAGCTCGCGGCCGAGCGCCTGCTCGGGCGAGAGGTAGTCGATCGTGCCGACGACGGCGTCCATCGTGGTCGCGCGGGTCTCGGCGACCTCGAACCGGCGCGCCAGGCCGAAGTCGGCGAGCCTGACGGAGCCGTCCGCGGCGAGGAGGACGTTGCCCGGCTTCACGTCGCGGTGGACGATGCCGAGGCCGTGGAGGACGGCGAGCCCCTCGAGGATCTCGCCGGCGACGCGGAGCGCCTCCTCGACCGGGAGAGGGCCTTCCTCGAGCCGTTCCTTCAGCGATCCGCCGGGGACGTCCTCCATCGTCAGGAAGACCGACTCCCCGGAGGCGTCGATGTCGTAGACGCGTACGAGGCGCGGGCTCGCGGCCTGCCGCGCGATCGCGACCTCCCTCTTCATCCGGAGGAGCGCCGCGGGGCTCGTTCGGTCGGCGCGCAGGACCTTCAATGCGACGGCCTGCTTGAGCTCGCGGTCGAACGCCGAGTAGACGACCGCCGAGCCGCCGACGCCGCGCACCGCGCCGACCTCGAAGCGGGCGCCGAGCGCGCTCCCCGGGGCGAAGAGGCGGACCTCGTGCCCCTCGGCGCCGCGGCGCGAGCGCAATCCGGCCTCGATCGTCCGCGTGCCGTCGTCCAACGACCCTCCGCGCCTCGGAATTCTAGGCCCGTCGGGCAGCGTCGCGCCGGTCGCGTACGATCCGATCGACCTTTCAGGGCACAGGAGACGGATCGATGCTCAGCGGAAAGCGGATCTCCATCATCGGCTCGGGGACCATGGGACGCGCCCTCGCGGGGGGGCTTCTCCGTTCGGGTAAGGTCACGGCCGGGCAGCTCGCCTGCACCGCCCGGACCCGCCAGACGGCCGAGAAGCTCTCCGGCGACCTCGGCCTCCCCTGCACGACCGACAACGCGGAGGCGGCCCGCGAGGCCGACGTCGTCGTCCTCTGCCTGAAGCCGAAGGACGTCCTGAAGGCGTGCGAAGGCCTCGCTGCGAAGGGGGCGCTGGCCCGCTCCCCGCTCGTCGTCTCGATCGCCGCCGGCGTCACGACCGGCGCGCTCGAGACGGTCCTCGGAGCCGGCGTCCCGGTCGTCCGCGCGATGCCGAACACGCCCTGCTTCATCGGCAAGGGGATGACGGTCGTCTCGAAGGGCGCGCACGCGACGGACGCCCACGCCGCGACCGCCCTCGAGATCTTCTCCACGATGGGCCGGACGATGGAGCTCGAGGAGAAGCACATGGACACGGTGACCGCCCTCTCGGCGAGCGGCCCGGCGTTCCTCTACGTCGTCCTCGAGTCGCTCGCCGACGGCGGCGTGATGCGGGGCCTGCCGCGCGCGGCCGCCATCGAGCTGGCCGCGCAGGCCGCCCTCGGCGCGGCCGAGATGGTCCTCCAGACGGGACGCCACCCGGCGGCGCTGAAAGACGACGTGACGACGCCGGCCGGCTGCACGATCGCGGGGATCCTCGCGATGGAGGACGGCCGGATCCGCTCCGTCCTCGCCCGGGGCATCGAGACCGCCGCCCGCGCGGCCGGGGAGCTGGGGAAGTGAGCGCACTCCGCTCCGCCCCGGTCCTTTTCCTCGCCGCCCTCGCGGTCCCCGCCCCCGCCGCGCCGGCCAAGCCTCCGAAGGCGGCTTCCGCCGCCGCGGCCCCGGCCCTCCCCGCGACGCCCCCGTCCTCGCAGCTCGCGGCGCTGAAGGCACGCTCGATCGGACCCGCCGTGATGGGCGGCCGCGTCGTCTCGATCGCCGTCGACCCGGAAGACCCGTCGACCTTCTACCTCGGCCACGCGACGGGCGGCCTCTGGAAGACGGCGAACGGCGGGACGACGT
>JAGOBQ010000212.1 GCA_017999215.1 Thermoanaerobaculia bacterium | reverse complement strand
CCGGCCGGTGCCCTCCTGGCCCGGGCGCCCGCCCACGTCGTGCGGCTCTCGCTTGTCTACGCGCTCCCGGTCGGGCGCGCCGTCGTCCGGGGGTCGCGCCTTGGGGGCGCGGCCGCGCTCTGGGCCTACTCCGAGTTGTCGGTCCGGTTCGTATTCGGCGACATGCTCCGCGACCGACGGGCCGAGGAGCTCGTTACCGCGCTGCGAGAGGCCGGGGCGAAGGGCCTCAAGCGGGAGGAGGTCCGCGACCTGTTCTCGCGGAACCTCTCGGCCGTTCGGGTCGACATGCTCCTCGGCGACCTCGCGCGGCAGGGCCTCGCCCATGCCCGGAAGGCCTCCAGCAAGGGCCCGGGGAGGCCGGCCGTCACCTGGTACCCCGGGCCGGCGCCGGAGGTGTCGTGATGACGATGCCGCACTCCAAGATCCTCGACCTCCTCGAGGCCGATCCGGTCGACGCGGGAAACGCACGGGCCTACGCGGAAAACGCGGAAAACGCGGTATCTCGGTCCGGCGAGCCAATTACCGCGTTTAGATCGTTTTCCGCGTCTATCCGTGTGCGCGAGAGCGAACCCGCGGGGCCGGCTCGGGGCGAGGTCGTCCTCACCTGCTACGCCTGCCGCGGGACCGACTTCTGGGAGGGGACCGGGAAGGTGACGTGTCGCCGGTGCCACCCGCCGGCCCCCGGCGCCGAGGTCCCCACGTCCTCGAGGACGGGCTCCGATGCCTGCCCCCCTGTGCAAATCGACGCAGGATCGTCGGCCCCCACACCGGAGACCCGGACACATGGCGTCCGCGGAGGTGCGGCGTGACCCCGGCCGAGCGCCTCGAACGCTTCGCCCTGGCGATGGAGCTTCTCGAGGGCCTCGAGGTTCGTCTCGCCGCGGCGATCGAAGCGAAGGCCATCACCCCGGGACAGATCCCCGAGGACGTCGGCCAGGCGCTCCGCCGGCAGTCGGAGGACGTCCTCTCCCTCGCGCTCCGCTGGGACGACCTCCTCGAGGCAGCGCGAACGCTCGGCCTTCCCGAGCCCTTCGGGGGGCGCGAAGCCTACGCCGCCTATCTCCAGAGCCTCCACCTGTACGGCGCCGAGACCGCGGAGCTGGTCCAGTGAAAGAAAACACCCTGTGCTCCTCCTCCCGCCCCGGTCCGCCGGACGCTCCGTCGGCTGCGCAGCCCGGGTCCTTCCCGGGGCTGGGGGGAGGGCCTTCCATCCGAACCGAGAAAGACGCCGCAACGCGGCAGAGGTAGAACGATGTTGAAGCTCTCGACCGACAAGCAAGTGGAGCTCCTCTCCGCGGCGTGGAAGCTCGCGACGACGATCCGCGAGCGGGCGCCCGAGGACCTCGAGGCCCTCGCGGCGGCCGGCGTGGTCGCGGCCAGCGTCTTCCCGACGTTCGAGGAGATGACCGAGGCGGCCCCGCGGCTCGGCCTTCCCGTCCCCACGCGCGACCGCTGGGCCGAGCTCCGGCGCGACGCCTTCGCCGCGGCCGCTCTCGCGAATCAGACGGAGCACTGACGATGCCTTGCGCCCGGACCCCGGCGCCTGCCGGTTTCATTCTTTCCCGGCCGCGATCCAACACCGAGTCGTCCTTTCTCGGCGCGATCCAGGTCCCGGGGTCCGGGCCTTTCTCTCTCGGGTCCGGTTGTGCCGGGCCGGTGTCCTTCGGCGGTCGGTTGTGCCGACCGCGCGCGAGCTCCGGAGGGGCGGTTGTGCCGCTCGTGCGCCGGGGCGGACCGCGCTCGACCGAAACCCCGATCGACAACCCGCACGAACCCGGCGGCCTGACGGCCGCCTGAGGACACACCATGCCCATCAACTGGGAAACCGACCTCATCGTCCCGCAGAGCGTCCTCGACGCGATCCGGGTCCTTCAGAGCCAGCGCTCCCCGTTCTTCTCGTCCGGCGTCGCCGTTCTCGAGGAGATCGACGCCTTCGGCCGGGGCGGGAACTTCGTCAAGCGTAAGTACGCCGGCGAGGACAGCGTCCACGGCACCCGCATCACGGGAGACGAGCAGGTGCCGTCCCGGCTCGGAGCACACGCCGACGTCGCTCCGGTCGTTCGCCGCCTCCGACTCAGAACCTTCATCGACGGCGAGGGCGCGGCCGAGGGCGGGATCATGTCCGAGGACCCGAGCGGCCGAATCCTTCAGCAGACCATCTCCTGGTGGACGCGCGAGACGGACGAGGTTCTCCTCGCCTGCCTGGCCGGCGCGTTCGGCGCGGGCGGCTGCCTCGAGGCAACGCACCTCCACGACGTGACCGGCTCCGGGGTCGCCCCGGGAAAGCTCACCTACTCCGGCGTCATGGACGCGGCTGCCCGCCTGGGCGACGCCGCGGCCGACCTGGCGCTCGTCGTCATGCACTCGCGGCAGTACCTCGACGTCGTGAAGGAGGCCGGCGCCCGCGCATCGTCCGTGCCGGTCGGCTCCGAGCCGTTCATGACCGAGACCTTCGTCGGCCCGTACAAGGTCGTCGTGAGCGACGCGGTCCCCGTCGAGGGGACGGCCGGCGCGGCGGACGCGATCTACACCGCGGTCCTCTGCGGGCCGGGCACCTTCTGGTCCGGCGTGCAGCAGGACATCAGGGAGTTCGGCGGCTGGAACGCGCGGGTTCCCAGGTTCGAGCTCTCGCAGACCCGGCACTTCACCGCGGGCATCAGCGGCCTCTCGGCGTCGTCCGCCATGCCGGTCAACCCGACGAACGAGCAGCTCGCGACGGTCACGAACTGGGAACCGACCGTGAGCCTCGCGACGGAGGCCGGCCGGAAGTCCGTCCGGGTCGTCGGCATCAAGTCGGGTGCCTCGCCCGCGGCCTGATCTTCACCGGCCGGGGGCGGTCCGCCGTCCCCGGCCTTTCCCTTCCTCGAGGAGGAGCACCTTGACGCGAGCGACCGGCGAGACGACCTCGGACCAGGCCGACGCGCCGAGGGCTCCTCGAGGCGCCTGGGGCTCCCGGCACCCCCCCGGGAAGGGGGAAAGGGGGTCCGAGGGATGCGCGCCGGCCCTCTACGCACGCGCTTCGAAACACGATGAGCCCAAACCCCCAGCGGCTCCGGCCCTCCGCGTTGCGCTCCATCGACCCCGGTACGTTCCGCGGCTCGCCGGAAGGCCCCGAAGTCATTTCGCAATTCGTTTCGAAACGGCCTGACGGCCTGAAAGACCGGAGGAACCGATGCCTCTGAAGCAGGACGCGCGCGGCCGGTGGGTCTTCCGCTACTACGCGGACGGCGTCCGGACCGGCCGGCGCCTCCAGGTCACGCTCCCGCCCGGGACGACGCACGCGGAGGCCCTGACCGAGTACCACAAGCGCCTGGCGGGGGCCGCCGCGCGTCGGGGGAAGCCGAACCTCGTCCGCCTGACCCTGGCCGCCGCCGTGGACGAGTACCTCCGGGAACGGAAGCCGCACCTGGCCCCCGCGACCTACCACCGGACCGAACAGGTCCTCGGGGAGTGGGTCGCGCGATTCGGGCCGCGGCGCGTCGACAGCCTCACCGCGGCCGACGTCGGCCGGTACCAGAGCGAGCGGCTGGCGGCCGGCCTGCAGTCGTCCACCGTCAACCTCGAGGTCTACCGCCTGAAGCACCTCCTGACGCGCCTCGTCGCCTGGGGATGGATCGAGCAGAGCCCGCTCCGGCCCAAGGCCGTCGAGATGCTCCCCGCGCCTGCGCCGAAGACGGACTACTTCACCCCGGAGGAGTGGCGCGAGTTCATCGGCCGGGTACCCCGGGAGGCCGTTCCGATCCTGAAATCCGCCCTCTACACGGCGAACCGCATCGGCGAGCTCTGCGCGCTCCGCTGGGAGCAAGTCGACCTCGAGGGCGGACGAATCCGGGTCGACATGCCGAAGGTGAAGAAGTCGAAGACGCTGAGGATCTCGAAGGCCCTCCGCGAGCTCCTCGTGGACCTCCCCCGCGGGACTCCCGCGGCGCGGGTCTTCACGCGGTCGGACGGCTCGCCCTGGGATCCCCAGAACGTCCGGGTCGCCTTCCTTCGGGGGAAGCCCCGGGCCGGCCTGACGGTGCACTCGATCCGCCACACGGCCGCGTCCTGGCTCGCGATCGCGGGCGTCCCGCTCCGGACCATCGCCGCGATCCTCGGGCACTCGCAGATCACGATGACGTTCCGCTACGCACACCTCAGCCCGGAGCACGTCTCAGAGGCCGTCGAGACCATCGCCGACGTCGAGAACGGGACCGCCGGGACGGAGCGGCGCCATGCCGACGGGCCGAAGGCCCTGCAAGTAGAGGGGCTTCTACCCTCTTGACTACGTCAGCTCTTGACGAGCGGGCGGCCCTTCGCGTCGGTGACGTTCCCGAGCGCGATCAGGATGACGTCGATGAGCCACCAGATGCCGCAGCCGCCGAAGGTCAGGAGCTTGCCGATGCCGAGCCCGACGTGTCCGAGGTAGAAGCGGTCGACGCCGAACGAGCCGAGGAAGATCGAGAGGAGGAGGGTGACGAGCCAGTCCTTCGGGGTGTCGGCCGTCACCGGCATCGGGCCGACGGGGGGCGCGTAGGGCTGCGCCGCGGCGGCCGGAGCCGCGAGGACGTCCGTGAGCTCGGGGCGGTCGCGCAGCGGGATCCACTGGGCCTCTCCCGTCTTGAACGAGAGGCTCGTCGCGGTGACTCGCCCCTCTCCGAGCCAGCCGCGAACGGTGGCCTCGTCGATCGGTCCGTACTGTTGTCCGTCTGCGCCGATGACGTAATACATGGCGTCCCTCTCACTCCCCGAAACGTCGAATGCGCCCTGAAGGTTTCCGCGCCGCGGCCGAATCGTACCGGAAGGGGGCGGGGCGCGGGCCCGGAACCATTTCCGCGAGGCCGGCGGATCGCCGGGGTAGCATGAGATGTCCTCGCAGGATCTCGACGACGTGAAGCAGCGACCCGTTTCCCAGGCCGACCGCCGACGCCGCCTCCTTTCCTCGGAGAGGGCGACGGAGACGTTCGCGCGGGGCGGGCGCCGCCGGGTCGCCCTCGGCTTCCCGAACTCCTACGAGGTCGGGATGTCGAACCTGGGCTTCCAGTGGGTCTATCGCCTCCTCAATCGGGAGGAGGACGTGACCTGCGAGCGGTTCTTCTACGACGAGGCCGAGCTCGGCGGTCGCGGGCCGAGGACGCTCGAGGGGGAGCAGCCGCTTGCCTCCTTCCCGCTCGTCGCGTTCTCCGTCTCGTGGGAGATGGACTACGTCCACTTCCTCCGGATGCTTCCCGCCTCGCGGATCCCGCTCCGGCGGGAGGAGCGCCGCGACGGCGACCCGATCGTCCTCGTCGGCGGCGACTGCGCCCGCATCAACCCGCTCCCGCTGACCCCGTACGTCGACGTCTTCGCCATGGGCGACGGCGAGCGCCTCGTCCCCGGGATCGCCGCGACGCTCCGGGCCGACCTTCCGCGGCGCGAGGCGCTCGAGCGGCTCGCCGGGCTGAAGGGCTTCTACGTCCCCGAGGTGCACGGCGAGCGGGCCGAGGCGGCGGACGACGAGAAGATCGTCGTCGACCAGCTCCGGGCGGCCGACGGCCCCGGGCGGGAGCCGCCCCACACGTCTCTCCTGACGCCGCACACCGAGCTCTCCGACAAGCTCCTGATCGAGGTGGCCCGCGGCTGCTCCGAGATGTGCCGCTTCTGCTGGGCCGCCTACGCGATGGCGCCTCAGGTGCGCGTCCCCGCCGACTCGATCCTCGCCGTCGCCGAGCGGTGCCGCCCGCTCACCTCCCGGGTGGGGCTGATCGCGACCGCCGTCGCCGACCACCCCGAGATCCTCCCGATCCTCCGGGGACTCTCCGGGATGGGTTTCCACATCGCGCTCTCCTCGATCAAGATCGACGCGATCTCCGAGGAGCTCCTCGAGGTCCTCGCGCGGCAAGGGGAGAAGTCGCTCGCGATCGCCCCGGAGGCCGGGAACGAGCGGCTCCGGCGCGCGATCAACAAGAAGGTCTCCGACGAGATTCTCCGCGAGAAGGTGCGGCTCGTCGCGCGGGCCGGCTTCACGCACCTGAAGCTCTACCTCCAAGTCGGCCTCCCGGGGGAGACCGAGGAGGACGTGGACGACCTCGTCCGGATGGTCGACGACCTGCGGCTCGTGATGCTCGAGGAAGGGCGCAAGCGCGGGCGGCTCGGGACGCTGGTCCCGAGCGTGAACGCCTTCATCCCGAAGCCGCACACGCCGTTCGAGACCGAGCCTCTCGACGACCCCGACGAGCTCGCCCGGAAGCTGAAGAAGCTCGAGTCGGCCTTCCGCGCGATGCCGAACGTGACGTTCCGCGGGATGCCGGTCGCCGAGGCGATCTGGGAGGCCTGGCTCGCGAAGATGGGGCTCGAGTCGGGGCCGATCCTGGCCGAGGCGGCTGCCGGCGCCTCCGTCCGGAAGCTCGTCCGGGAACACCGCGAGACGCTCCTTTCCGTCGCCCGGCCCGCGGCGCGCGTCGACGGCGCGCAGCGCGGAGCGTTCGACCTCGCCGCCCGACAGGCCTCGCCCTGGGGCTTCATCGCGAAGTCATGAGGCGCCTCGCCGCCGGGCTCGCTCTCGGCGCCTCCCTCGGGCTCGCCGAGGTTCCCCCGGTTCCGCACGTCCGCGCTCCTGCCGCCGGCGCGAACGCCCGGGTCGTCGACGTCCTCCCGGGCGGCGTCGTCCGCTGGCCGGGGGACGCGATCGAGCTCTGCGGGGACGAGCACGAGACCTGGAAGCCGCGCGACGGCGCCTGCTACTACCCGGTCGACCTCCACCGGGGCGAGGCGCTCTTCCCCGTCTTCCGCGACCGCGCGGGGAAGCGGGAAGCCGCGTCGGTGCGCGTCCTCCCCCCGCCCTACGCGACGGAGAGCCTCCGCGTCGACCCGCGGACCGTTCGCTTGTCGGAGAAGGTCCGGCGCCGGGCCGCCCGCGAGCGCCGCCAGGTCGTCCCCCTCTTCTCCCTCCGGACGAGCCCGTCGTTCTCGCTCCCGCTGGCGCCGCCGCTCGCCGACGCCCCTCCCGCACGCAACTTCGGCGTGCGGCGCCTCTTCAACGGGGAGCTCCGCTCGGCGCACGGCGGCGTCGACTACCGCGCGAAGACGGGCACGCCCGTCCTCGCGACCGAAGGCGGGCTCGTCGTCCTGGCCGCCCACCACTTCTTCGCCGGGAAGAACGTCTTCGTCGACCACGGCGCCGGCCTCCTCTCGATCTACATGCACCTCTCGCGGATCGACGTGAAGGCCGGCCAGCGCGTCGCGCGCGGCGAACGCCTCGGGCTCTCGGGCGCGACGGGCCGCGTCACCGGCCCGCACCTCCACTTCGGCTTCCGCTGGCGCGGCGCCCGCGCCGACCCGACCGCCCTCCTCGCCGACCCCGCGAGCCTCCCCTCGCCTTCCCCGGTCCCCCCCAGCCCGCGGCCAGGCCTGCACAACCGTCCTACCTACACCCGGCCCGGCTCTGGTGCGCAC
>JAGOBQ010000211.1 GCA_017999215.1 Thermoanaerobaculia bacterium | reverse complement strand
TTGGCGATGTCCATCGCGATCGTCGTATGCTTTCCCACGGACTCCTCCTTTCTGGTGCTCCCCAGAGCATCGGACGCCTTGGCACTCTGATGCCGTTCAGGCGCCCCGGAGGAGTCCATCGCATCACGTGCAGTGGACTCGCACAGCTTCGCTGTGCTCGCCACTGACGCCCACGGTTAGGCCGTTGCCTGGAGCGTCGCCGTTCATCCTTAGACGTTAGGCCTTTGCCTGGAGCGTCGCCGTTCATCCTTGAGTCGGACCCGTCTCGCCATGCCATCGCGGCTCGCCCCGCCTGCGGTCGCCTCACGCGCCGTGCCTTTCGGCGCCGATCGACTCGTACATGTAAAGCAAGAGGAGCACACGCATGAGCTGCTTGAAGCGAGCGCTGCCTGAGTGCTTAGCGATTGCGTTCGCAGTAGGTGCCGTCGCCATTCTGGCGACCGCCGGTGCCGTCGGATCACCTGCTGCCAAGAGTCAGCGCCCGCCGGACATGATCAAGCAGTCAGCATCTCTCTGGTCGACTACCTGCGCGCCCTCAACGAGGCCGAGCCCTCCGATCCCGTCGTCGATGGACGGGACCCTTCCGTGAAGGCGCGCCTGGCGCCCCCCATCGAGCTTCACCGCGTGCAGCCCGAGCTCAGCCGGGAGGCGCGCAGGCACTCCCGCGAAGGGAGGGTCGTCCTCGCGTGCGTCATCGAGCGGAACGGCTCGGTTTCGAACGTCCGGGTGATCTCCGCCTCCGGCCACGGTGACTTCACGGCCGCGTCCGTCGAGGCGGTACGCCAGTGGCGCTATTCCCCCGCGACGATCGACGGTTCGGCCGTCAGGTTGTTTCTCGCCGTCACGACCTCGTACCGCACCTACGAGGAGGTGCCTCGCCGTCCATGCGCCCTGGCGCCAGGCCCGCGCACCGACCGAGGCCAACGGGACCCCAGTATCCGATCGCGTCGCTCGTTCCGCAGGGCTGAACCAGCAGGCGGCGAGGCCGGGCGCGATGGACCCTGCCGCATACGATCCGGAATGCGTTGGCCGAGCCCGTCTCGAGCACGAGACCGAAAGGAGCCGCTCCACCTTGAACGATTCCACGCCCTCCCGCATCTCCCTCCGATGGTGGCCGTGCCTCGTCGGCGGCGTTCTCTGGCCGTTCGTCACGCTCGGTCTGCGATCGTGGCTCCCGCTCCCTCTCGCCGCTGCCGTGGCCTTCGCCCTGCTCTGGAGCGCCGCCGGGCTCGTGTTCCTCCGCGTCCCCCCCACGGCGGCCTGGCGTCCCGATCGCTGGCTGGCCGGCGGTGCCGTCGGGGCGCTCGTGGCGGGTGCTCTCGCGTACCTGCTCTCACGTCCGTAGGGAGCGAGCGGCGAGGATATCGGCGGCCGAGGCCGCATGCAGACTCTCTTGTTCGAGGGTCGACATTACGGACACGCTCTCCCTTCGCATCGCTTCGCTCGACGCCGCCGCTCCCGCTCCCGAGCCGACCGATCGTCCGCCGCGCGCCGCTCACGGATTCCGATGGTCCTGCCCTGACTCGGCCCCTGGCGCGGCCGGAGGTCGAACGGGCTCGTCGGATCGCTAGGGGGCGGGGGTGGGCTCGGCGGGTGACCCGTTTCCCGCCGCCTTCGAGCTCGCGAGTATCTCCGTGTACTCGGCCATCCGGATGTTCGACTCGGAGCGCGTCTGGATGAGGATGTGGTTCTTCGTCCCCTTCTCGAGCGCTGAGACGGCGTTGAAGAGCCGGGCCTGCGCGTCGGCGACCTGTCCGCTGAACTCCTCCCGTGTGCCGGCCGGATTCAGCACGAGCGCGACGAGCTCGGACGTGGCCCGGCGGACGGCCTCGATGTCCCCCGCGCGGAGGAAGGAGGGGTCGACCGGGACGGGCTTGCCGAGCTCGGCGAGATACGTTACCGCGGCGAGCCCCTCCGCCGACGCGCGGTACGCGGCGGCCGCCTCCCAGGACGGGGCCGTTCCGTCCTCCGCGGGTGCCTGGGCGGCGAGAGCCTCGTCGTAGCGCGAGGCGAGGTGGCTCGCCGCGGCCCGCGCGACGTGCGCGTCGACGAGCGCCGCCCTGGTCGCGAGCTGCTCGGGAGTCGGTCCGCCGTCGCACGCGCCGACAGCCAGGGCCGCGAGGAGTCCGATCGCCGCTCTCCGCATGGGTGCCTCCCTTCGGGCCGGAACCGGAAACAACCGCCGGTGCCACGGGTCCGGCCCCCTCTTCGCTCCGCCCGATTCTAGGGCAGTCGCGCGTGAGACGATGTCCCGTGCCCGGCCGTCCGGCGCTCCTCGCCGTCGTCCTCGCGGTCGCCGTCCCGCTGGGGGCGGACCCGCCCCTGCCCGCGTCGGTCGAGGCTCCGAGGCTCGTCGTGCGGAAGGCGCGCCGGGAGCTCCTCCTCTTTTCCGGGGAGAGGGTTCTCCGCACCTACCGCGTGGGTCTGGGGTTCAACCCCGTCCCGCCGAAGGCGCGGCAGGGCGACGGGGCGACGCCGGAGGGACGCTATTTCGTCTGCCGGAAGAACCCGCGAAGCCAGTTCCTGCTCTCGCTCGGGCTGAGCTACCCGAACGCCGCCGACGCCGACCGCGGCCTCGCCGCGGGGCTCGTCGACCGGGCGCAGCACCGGCGCATCGTCGACGCCGAGCGGCGCCGTGTGTGCCCGCCCTGGGACACGCGGCTCGGCGGGGAGATCTTCATCCACGGGAGGGGCTCCTCGAGCGACTGGACCTGGGGCTGCGTGGCGCTCGACGACGAGGACGTCCGGGAGCTCTACGCGCGGATCCCCGTCGGGACGCCGGTCCTCGTCGAACCGTGACGGCGGCCGTCCCGGCCGCGCCGCGCGTCTGCGAGACTCCCGCCCATGCGCTCGCTCCGCTTCTCCGTCCTTCCCGGCTCCTGGGCCGTCGTCCGTCTCCCGCCGGACTCGGACGTACCGGCGGCGGCGCTCGTCCCGCCGTTCCACTCCGTGACCCGCACCCCCGACGAGCTCTCACTCGTCTGTCCCGACCACGCCGTGCCCGAGGGAGCGCGCGCGGAAGCGGGCTGGGCGGTCCTCGTCCTGGCCGGCCCCTTCCCGTTCGAGCTGACCGGAATCCTCCTCTCGTTCCTCGCGCCGCTCGCGGCGGCGGGAGTCGGCATCTTCGCGATGAGCACGTTCGACACCGACTACGTCCTCGTGAAGCGCGAGAGGCTCGACGAGGCGGTCGCGGCGCTCGTCGCCGCCGGGCACGAGCGCGTCGGGGACGGGCCCCGCGAAGAGGGCTGAAGCCGGGTACGAGCCCGGCCGCCCCGGCGGGCTCAGGACGAGCGGTGGAGGGCTCCTTCGAGGGCGGTCCGGGCGTCGGTCTTCCCGTCGCGGTACTTGACGACGATCGCCGCCGAGACCGAGAGCCCCCTCACGTGGGCCCACGACCCGGGCGCGGGCCGCGCGCCGGGGACGACGACGGCGCCCTCGGGCACGGTCAGCGGCTCGCCACCCGTCGCCCGGATCTCCCGCTCGTTCACGAGGTCGTAGAGGACGCTCGAGGCGGTCAGGATCACCCCGGCCGCGAGGACCGCCCGGGCCCTGACGCGCACCCCCTCGTAGAGGCCGACGCCGCCTCCGATGAAGACGTCGTCCTCAACGACGACCGGAAGGGCGCCCACCGGCTCGAGGACGCCGCCGAGCTGGGCCGCTGCGGAGAGGTGGACGCGCCTCCCCACCTGCGCGCAGGAGCCGACGAGGGCGTGGCTGTCGATCATCGACCCCTCGCCGACGTAGGCCCCGACGTTCACGTAGGCGGGCGGCATGACGACGACGCCCTTCGCGACGAAGGCGCCGCGCCGGATCGCCGTCCCTCCCGGGACGACGCGGACGCCCGCCGGCAGCTCGCCTCGAGGAGGGAGGGTGTCGCGGTCGCGGAACGCGAACGGCGCCGCGGCCAGGTCGGTGTCCACGCCGAGGCGGAACGCGCGGAGGATCCCCTCCTTCACCTCCGGGTTCACGCGCCAGCCGTCGCCGTCCGGCTCGGCCGCGCGCAGGTCGCCCCGCTCGAGCCGGTCGAGGAGGGCGAGGACCTCCCCGCGCGAGAGGTCGCCGCTCACGCCTCCTCCCCCACCGGGTTCCCGGCGTCGTCGAGGAGGCCCGCTTCCTTCAGCGCCTCCTCCATCGGCTTGTGCTGCCCCTTCGAGAGCGGGACGAGCGGCAGCCGGAGGACGTCCTGGATCAGCCCGAGGCGGTGGAGCGCCCACTTCACCGGGATCGGATTCGACTCGCGGAAGTTGGCCCGCATGAGGGGCAGGAGCTTCGCCTGCAGGCGGGTCGCCTCGTCCCGCTCGCCCGTGAGGGCGGCTTCCACCAGGGCGACGAGAAGCGCCGGCGCCTCGTTCGAGACGACGGCGATCACGCCGTCGGCCCCGCACGCGATCATCGGCAGGGCGAGGGAGTCCTCCCCCGAGAGGACCGAGAAGCCCGCCGGGCGGTGACGCAGGATCTCGCAGGCCTGGTCGAGGCTTCCGGAGGCCTCCTTCACCGCGCACATTCGCGGGTCTTCCGCGAGCGCCAGGACGGTCTCGGGGAGCATGTTCACGCCGGTGCGCGAGGGGACGTTGTAGGCGACGACGGGCAGGTGCCCCGCGTCGGCCACGGCCCGGAAGTGCTCGAGGAGGCCGCGCGGCGTCGGCTTGTTGTAGTAGGGCGTGACGACGAGGAGCGCGTCGGCCCCGGCCTTGCGGCAGCGCTCGGCCAGCTTCTGCGACCGGCGCGTGTCGTTCGACCCGCAGCCGGCAACGACCCGGATCGGCCGACGGGCCGTCCGCGCCTCCTCGACCGTGACCGTCACGACCCGCTCGTGCTCGTCGGGGTCGAGCGTGACCGACTCTCCCGTCGTCCCGCACGGGACGACGCCCGCCACGCCCCCGGCGACCTGGCGCCGCACGAGCCTGCGGAGGGCCGGTTCGTCGACTTCGCCCTTCTCCGTGAACGGCGTCACGAGCGCCGTGAAGGCTCCCGTGAGGTGGATGCGGGGCACCTCCTGCGTCTTCATCGGGTCCTCCTGTCGAGGAAGTCGTCGAACGTGACGGGCCCGGTCAGGCCGGACCGTATCAGCCATTCGGCCGCCTGGACCGCGCCGAGGGCGAAAACGGAACGGGAGCGGGCGCGGTGCACGAGCTCGATCGACTCGTCGGGGCCCTCGAAGACGAGGACGTGCTCGCCCGGCTGCCCGCCGTGGCGCAGGGAGACGATCGGGATCTCCTCGCCGGCGGGCCGACCGACGCCGACGGCGTCCGCGATCGCCTTCGCCGTCCCCGAGGGCGCGTCCCTCTTGGCGGAGTGGTGCCGCTCCACGATCGCCGGCTCGAACTCCGGGAAGCGCGCGAGCGCCCCGCCGAGGACCATCGCCGCCCGGCGGAGGGCGGCGACGCCGATCGAGAAGTTCGGCGAGTGGAGGAACGGCACGTTCCGCTCCTCGGCGAGCCGCCTCATCGGCGCCGGGTCCCATCCGGTCGTCCCCGAGACGACCGGGACCCGGTGCATCAGGAGCGCCGCCACCGTCTTCGGCGCGGCCTCCGGAGCCGTGAACTCGAGCGCCACGTCGACCACGTCGGGCTCGAGCGTCTCGAGGTCGTCCCTCCGGCCGAACCGCGCGCGCACCCCGTGCCCCCGCTGGACGAGGACCGCCTCGATCGCCCGCCCCATCTTTCCCGGTCCCACGACGAGAGCCTTCACGCTGCCTCCATCTCGAAGAGCTCGCGGTGGAGCCTGCGGAGCGCCTCGGGCGCGTCCTTCGCCTCCACCACGAACGTCAGGTTCGTCTCCGAGGCCCCCTGCGAGATGAGGACCACGTTGATCTCGCCGAGCGCCGCGAAGACGCTCGCGGCGACCCGCGGCGTCGAGCGGAGCTTCCGCCCGACGACCGAGACGACCGCCAGGCCGGTGAGGACCGACACTTCCGCGAAGGCCGAGAGGTCGCGCACCAGCTCCGCGAGGGGCGCCTTCGCGTCCACCGTGATCGAGATCGACACCTCGCTCGTCGCGATGACGTCCACCGGCACGGCGTGCTTCTCGAAGACCGAGAAGACCCGCGCCGCGTAGCCGTGGGCGAGGAGCATCCGCGGGCTGCCGACGAAGAGCGCCGCGACCCCCGGCCGCATCGCGAGCGCCCGCACGCCCGTGCCCGGCGCTTCGGAACGCACCGTCGTCCCGGGCGCCGCGGGCTGGAACGTGTTCCGCACCCTTACCGGAAGACCACGCGCGATCGCCGGCCGGATCGTCGCCGGGTGGAGGACCTTCGCCCCGAAGAAGGCGAGCTCCGCCGCCTCGGCGTAGCCGACCTCGGGGACGATCCGCGCCGCGGGGACGACCCTCGGGTCGGCGGTCAGGATTCCGTCCACGTCGGTCCAGATTTCGATCGCCGAGACCGGCGCCCCCGAGTCGAGGAGGGCCGCGCCGAGGAGCGCGGCGGAGTAGTCCGACCCGCCGCGCCCGAGCGTCGTCGTCGACCCGCCCGGCGCCGCGCCGACGAAGCCCCCCGTCACGACGACCCGCCCCGCGGCCCGCTCCGGCAGGAGCCGCCTCGCGACGTTCGCCGCGATCGCCGCCTCGTCGGGCGCCGCCGCGCCGTGGCTCGCGTCCGTCGCCATCCACTCGCGCGGGTCGACGCGCGCCACCGCCACGCCCCGCTTCGCGAGCGCCGCGGAAAGGAGCGCCGCCGAGAGGAGCTCCCCCGCCGCCAGGATCGCGTCGCTCGTTCGGGCCGACAGCTCGCCGAGGAGCGCGACTCCCGTGGCGAGCCCCTCGAGGCGCGCCCGCTCCGCGCCGATCTCCTCGCGCAGCGCCGCGGCCGCCACTGGCTCGAGGCCCAGCCCGTCGAGCGCAGCGAGGTGCCTCTCGCCGAGCGTCGCGAGGGCCGCCGCCGCGGCCGCCCGGTCCCCCTCGCGCGCGGCGCGCGACAGGTCGAGGAGGGCGTCCGTGACGCCCCCCATCGCCGAGACGACGACGAGCGGCTCCTCGGCGAGGCGCGTCGCGACCAGCTCCGCCACGCCCGCGATCCGCTCGCCGCTCCCCACCGAGGTGCCGCCGAACTTCATCACGAGCATGGCGATCTCCTCAGAGCCTCCCCGTCGCGGCGAGGAGCTCGGCGTTCAGGAGCGCCGCGCCGGCCGCCCCGCGAATCGTGTTGTGGACGAGGAGCGTGAATCGTACGTCGTAGACCGGGTCGGGGCGGAGGCGCCCCACCGTCACGACCATGCCGCGCGCTGCCTCCACGTCGCGGATCGGCTGCGGCCGGTCGCTCTCGTCGCGGACGACGATCGGACGCTGCTGGGCCGAAGCAAGGCCGAGCCGCTGCGGCTCTCCCGCGAAGCTCTCCAGCGCCTCGCGAACCTCCCCGACCGACGCCCTCCGCGCGAGCTCCACGAAGACCCACCCCGTGTCCCCGTCGCGTACCGGCACG
>JAGOBQ010000210.1 GCA_017999215.1 Thermoanaerobaculia bacterium | reverse complement strand
ACGGGGCGGCGGGCCGCCGGCTCACTTCGTGGTGAAGGGGGCGTCGAAGACGCCGCCGGCGTCGAAGTGCCTCGTCGGCGCGGCGCGCCAGCCGCCGAAGAGCCCGTCGAGCGTGAAGGTCGCGACGGAGGGGAAGGCGCGCCCGGCCTTCGCCGCGGCCTCGGGGAGGCGCGGCCGGTAGTGGTGCCGGGCGGCGATCGCCTGGGCCTCGGGCGTGTAGAGGAAGCGGAGGTAGGCCTCCGCGACGGCGCGCGTCCCCTTGCGGTCGACGACGGCGTCGACGACTGCCACCGGGGGCTCGGCGAGGATCGAGGTGTTCGGGACGACGATCTCGACGCGCCCGGCCCCTGTCTCGGCGAGCGCGAGGTGCGCCTCGTTCTCCCAGGCGACGAGGACGTCGCCGAGGCCGCGCTGCACGAAGGTCGTCGTCGAGCCGCGGGCGCCGGTGTCGAGGACGGCGACGTTCCGGAAGAGCCCGCCGACGAGGGACTTTGCCCCCGCCTCGCCCTTTCCGGCCTCCAGCGCCGAGCCCCAGGCGGCGAGGTAGCCCCACCGCGCGGCGCCCGAGGTCTTCGGGTTCGGGCAGATGACGGAGACGCCGGGGCGCGCGAGGTCGGTCCAGTCCCGGATCCCCTTCGGGTTCCCGGACCTCACGAGGAAGACGATCGTCGACGTGTACGGGGACGAGTTGTGCGGGAGGCGCGCCTGCCACCCGGGCCTCACGAGGCCGCGGTCGGCGAGCGCGTCGACGTCGTACGCGAGGGCGAGCGTGACGACGTCGGCCTTGAGCCCGTCGATCACCGAGCGCGCCTGCTTCCCCGACCCGCCGTGCGACATCTTCACGGTGACCGGCGTGCCCGTCTTCGCGAGGTATTCCTTCGCGAAGGCGGCGTTCACTTCCCGGTAGAGCTCGCGGGTCGGGTCGTAGGAGACGTTCAGAAGCTCGACCCGCGCGGGTGGCGCGGCGCCGCCCCTGGCGTGGATCGAGAGAATCGCGGCGACGGACGCGGCGAAAGCGAGGACGGGACGGAGGAAGCGGCGGGAGGAACGGTTCACTGCTTCACCTTCGCGCCGGGGGCCCTCTCGGCGCGCGCGACGAGGATCCTCCGGTCGCGCTCGAGGAGGTCGGCGAGAGTCGTGTGGTCGAGGATCGCGGAGGCGGCGTTCCTCAGGTCGAGGAAGAGCTCGAAGAGGCCGGCGTGCCGGGGCTCGGATTCGACGAGCCGGGCGAGCTCGACGGCGTCGCCGAAAGGCGCGAGCGGGCCGTCGACGAGCCGGACGACGTCGCCGACGACGATCTCGGCCGGAGGACGTCGGAGGCGATAGCCCCCTTCCCGTCCCCGCCGGCTCGTGACGATGCGGGCGTTCTTCAGGAGGACGAGGATCGACTCGAGGAACCTCTCCGGGATCTCCTCGCGCTCGGCGATCTCGCGTGTCGACACGGTTCCGCCGTCCCACCGTTCCGCCAGGTGGAGGAGCGCTTTCAGGGCGTAGAGACCGCGCTGGGAAACTTTCAAAGTATTCCTACTGGATTAATAGGATATTTGCGCCGCGATTTTCGGTCAAGGGCGGACGGGCGGGATGCCGGTCGATGCTCGGGTAGCGGGTCCGGACGCGAAGCGCCCCGGGGCGAGGACCCCGGGGCGAGGCGGGCGGCGAGGCGGGACGAATTCCGGGCTTTCGAGCTCAGCGATCCGGTTCGGGGCAGTAGCGGTCGAAACCACGGGCTCGTTCGCGACGGGCGAGGCGGTCCCCTTCGGGCGGGAGGAGGCCGAGGCGGACGAGCTGCGGGCGGAACTCGTAGCGGATCCGGATGCGGGCCGCGGGAGTCCTCTCGAGGTCGAGGTCGACGCGGGCCACCTCGTGGCGCGTCCGATCGCCCATTCCGGTCGCGGCGTACTCGTCGGAGAGGGCCGAGGCCGCGGACTTCTCGGCCTCCGCGCGGCCGCCGGCCCCTTCGCCCTTCGACCGCGGCGCCGGAGGCGCGCCGGCCGACTGCCGGGAGGAGTCCCGCCCGTCGCAGGCCATCGGCGACACGGGGGCAGGCCGGCGGACTTTCTCCGGAAAGAAGACCGCCTCGATCACCCCGAGGTCCTCCGTCTTCCCGAGAGCGGCGCCGTAGGAGCCGCGCTCGCCGGTGAAGACGAAGCGGCGGGCGTCCGAGGAGCTGACCTGCCAACCCTCGAGGACGATCGTCTGGTACGGCTCGAGGACCCATTTCACGGCCGAGGCGGCGTCGCGGTGCGTGGCGTCGATCGTGTTGAGACCGTCGACGGCGAGCGCGACCCCGACGCGGACGCCGAGCGGGTTCGTGACGCGCAGCGCGTACTCGCGCCCCTTCAGCGCCTCGACGTAGACGGTGCCGCCCTTCCGGAGCTCGGGCCGCTCCGAGCCGTCGACGAGGACGGAGAGCTCGTAGCCGCCGCGGGTGGCGGCGGCGACGGGAAGCGAAACGGCGAAGGCCAGGGCGAGCGCGGCGGCGGTGCGGGTTCTCATCGGCGTCCTCCGCCCGATGAGACCCTCCGCAGGCGGGAAGGTTCCCGGCGCGGCGCCGCGAAGTTGGAACCGAGTCGCGACGGAGATCCGCGGGACGGGCGTCACGGCTCGAGAGCCCCTTCGGGCGTTATGATGCCCCGCTTGCCTCGCGGGCGCCCCGGAGACGTTTCCGGCGGGCGCCGGGAGACGGCATCGGAGTCCGGCATCAGAAGCGAAACGACACGCCGGTGCGCCGCTCGGAAGGATGCGCGGGAGACGTTCTCCCGCCGCCGGCCGGGCACGGCCGGCACGGGAAGAAGGGCATGAACGTACTCGTCCTCAACTGCGGATCCTCGTCCCTCAAGTTCGCGGTCATCGACCCCGACACGACCGTCGAGCACGTCTCCGGAATCGCGCAGCGGCTCGGGTCTCCCGAGGCCTCGCTCGACGTGAAGCGGAACGGCACGAAGAGCACGCGGCCGATCCCCGGCGCGCTCCACGACGAGGCGCTCCACGGCGTCGTCGACGCCCTCCGGGAGCTCGGCCTCGCGGACGGCCTCCTCGCCGTCGGGCATCGCGTCGTCCACGGCGGCTCGAAGTTCGCCGGCTCGATGGCGATCACGCCGGAGGTCGTCGCGAAGATGGAGGAGTGCATCCCGCTCGGGCCGCTCCACAACCCGCCGAACCTCGTCGGGATCCGGATCGCGCAGAGCCTCTTCCCGGACCTCCTCCAGGTCGGCGTCTTCGATACGGCTTTCCACCAGACGATGCCGCCCGTCGCCTACACCTACCCGGTTCCGTACGAGTGGCTCGAGCAGCACGGCGTCCGCCGCTACGGCTTCCACGGGACGAGCCACCGCTTCGTCGCCCGGGAGGCGCTCCGGCTCGCCGGGCTTTCGGCGGACGACCACGCGATCGTCACGGCCCACCTCGGCAACGGCTGCTCCGCCGCAGCGATCCGGAACGGGAAGAGCGTCGACACGACGATGGGGCTGACGCCGCTCGAGGGTCTGATGATGGGGACCCGCTGCGGCTCGATCGACCCGGCGATCGTCGGCCACGTCGCGGACGCGACGGGAAAGAGCGCGAAGGAGGTCCTCGACGCCCTGAACAAGAAGTCGGGGCTCCTCGGGGTCTCCGGGCTCTCGAACGACATGCGGACGGTGGAGGGAGCCGCCTCCGAGGGGAACGAGAGGGCCAGGCTCGCGCTCGACCTCTTCTGCTACGTCCTCGCGAAGACGATCGCCGCGCTCGTCGTCCCGCTCGGCCGCCTCGACGCCCTCGTCTTCACGGGCGGCATCGGGGAGAACTCGACGACGGTCCGCGAGATGACGATCGCCCGCCTCGGGTTCCTCGGCCTCGCGCTCGACCCGGCGGCGAATGCCACGCACGGCCGCGCGCAGCACGGCCGGATCACGAACGGAACGAGACCGCAGGCCCTCGTCGTCCCGACGAACGAGGAGCTGATGATCGCGCAGGACTCCGCGCAGATCGCGCGCGGCGCCTGACGCGCCGAAGGGAAGGACCGAACATGCGCACGACCGTCCTCGTCGCCCCCGCCGGCCGCGGCGTCGGCCTGACGACCGCCTGCCTCGGGATCGTCCGCGCCCTCGACCGCGAGGGGATCCGCGTCGCCTTCGCCAAGCCCGTCGCGAACCGCGATCCGGACCACACGATCCCGCTCCTCTCCCTCGGCGCCCACTTCGCGATCCCGCCGGCGGTGCCGCGCGCGGAGGCGGAGGGCCTCCTCGCCGACGGCGACGACCAGACGCTCATGGAGCGCGTCGTCGCCATCGCCAACGAGGCGGGCGAGGACGTCGACGTCCTCATCGTCCAGGGGATGCACCCCGAGATGGGGATGGTCCACTCGGCCCGCGTGAACGCGCTCATGCTCAAGGCGCTCGACGCCGAGCTCGTCCTCGTCGCGGCCCCGTCCGACCAGACGGCGGCCGAGGTCGCCGAGACGGTCGCGATCGCCGCGCGCGGTTACGGCGCCTTCTCCGAGGGCCGGACCGTCGGCGCGATCCTGAACCGCGTCTGCGACCGCAAGGGAGCGCCCGCGGACGTGGACGCCGACTCCTTCGGCCCGAGCGCCGGCGGCTGCGGCGCCTGCTCGCCGCAGGGGCTCTCGGAAGAGTGCCTGAAGGAGCACCGCGCCGCGCTCGAGGCCGAGGGGATTCGGCCGATCGCGATCGTCCCGTGCAACGCGGACCTGATGTCCCCGCGCGTGAAGGACATCGGCGACGCCCTCCGGGCCCAGTTCCTCTACACGGGCGACGCGGTGACCCGCCGCGTGAGGGACGTCGCGATCTGCGCGATGACCGTCCCGAACGCCATGAAGGCGATGAAGCCGGGGACGCTCGTCCTGACGCCCGGCGACCGAAGCGACATCCTGCTCGCGGCCGCCATGACGGTCCAGAGCGGCACGCCGCTCGCGGGCGTCGTCCTCACGGGCGGGCTCGGTCCCGACCGGGGGGTCCTCGACCTCTGCCGGAAGGTCTTCGACGCGGGCCTCCCGCTCCTCCAGGTCAAGGCTTCGAGCTATCGCACCGCGGCGCAGGTCGCCTCGATGAACCCGACGATCCCGATCGACGACGCCGACCGCGTGGAACGGACGATGAGCTTCGTGGCCGACCACGTCGAGCTCGGCTGGGCCCGCGCCTTCGCGAAGCCGGCGCGCGTCCCGCGTCTCTCGCCTCCCGCGTTCCGCCACCGCCTCGTCGAGACGGCGAAGGCCGACGTGAAGCGGATCGTCCTCCCCGAGGGGGCGGAGCCGCGGACCGTCGCGGCCGCCTCCATCGTCGCGGCGCGCGGCATCGCGAGGTGCGTCCTCCTCGGAAACCCCGACGAGGTGCGCGACGTCGCCGGGCGCCAGGGGGTGACCCTCCCCGACTCCGTCGAGATCGTGAACCCCGGCTCCGTCGCCCACCGCTACGTCGCCCCGCTCGTCGAGAGGCGCAAGGCGAAGGGGATGACCCCGGAGCGGGCCGAGCTGGAGCTCCAGGACGCGATCATGGTCGGAACGATGATGATGGCGCTCGACGAGGCCGACGGCCTCGTCTCGGGCGCCGTCCACACGACGGCCCACACGATCCGGCCCGCCCTCCAGATCATCAAGACGGTCCCCGGCTGCAACCTCGTGTCGAGCATCTTCTTCATGTGCCTGCCCGACCAGGTCCTCGTCTTCGGCGACTGCGCCGTCAACCCGAACCCGACGGCGGCCGAGCTGGCCGACATCGCGATCCAGAGCGCCGACTCGGCGCTGGCCTTCGGCGTCCCGGCGCGCGTCGCGATGCTCTCGTACTCGACCGGGACGAGCGGGACGGGCGAGGACGTCGAGAAGGTGAAGGAGGCGACGCGGATCGCGAAGGAGCTCCGCCCCGAGCTCGCGCTCGACGGGCCGCTCCAGTACGACGCGGCCGTCATGCCCGACGTCGCGCGGCTGAAGGCGCCGAAGTCGGACGTCGCCGGGAAGGCGACGGTCCTCATCTTCCCCGATCTGAACACCGGCAACGTCACCTACAAGGCGGTCCAGCGCTCGGCGAACGTCGTCTCGATCGGCCCGATGCTCCAGGGCCTCGCCAAGCCGGTGAACGACCTCTCCCGCGGCTGCCTCGTCGAGGACATCGTCTTCACGATCAACCTCACGGCGATCCAGGCGCAGCAGGCGGCGCGCGCCCGCGCGGCGAAGGGCTGACGCAGCCTTCCGGAGGGCCGCGCGCGCCGCGAGCGTGCGCGGCCCTCCGTCTCTCCTCGGGACACGCCGGGCTGCCCGGCCCCTTCACGATCTCCCTCGGACAGGGCAAGATCCGGACATGAAGAACGTCCTTGCCCGCCGCATCGCCGCCGCTCTCGTCGCGGCCGCCTTCGGGGTGGCCTGCGTGACGAACCCCGTCACCGGGAAGTCGCAGCTCTCTCTTCTGGGAGAGGAGGAGGAGAAGGCCCTGGGCGCCCAGGCCTACGGCCCGCTCATCCAGGAGTCGTACGGGCCGGTCAACGACCCGGGCCTCCAGAAGTTCCTCGACGGAGTCGGGGAGGGCCTCGCGAAGGTCTCGCACCGGCCCGCGCTCGACTACGAGTTCACGGTCGTCAACGCGAACTACGACAACGCGTTCGCCCTGCCGGGCGGGAAGATCTGCATCACGCGGGGGCTCCTGTCCCGGATGACGACCGAGGACCAGCTCGCGGGCGTCGTCGGGCACGAGATCGGGCACGTGACGGCGCGACACGGCGCGCAGCAGTACACGAAGCAGATGCTGATCGGCGGCCTCCTCGGCATCGGCGGGATGATCCTGGAAGCGGAGGAGGTCCGGGGCGCGCCGCTCATCATGGCCGCGGCCGGCATCGGCGGGCAGCTCGTCCTCCTCCGCTACTCGCGCGACCACGAGCGCCAGAGCGACGAGCTCGGGATGGAGTACATGGCCCGCGCCGGCTACAACCCGAAGGGGTTCGTCGAGTCGATGGAGATCCTGAAGTCGGGGCACGACAGGGAGCCGTCGAAGCTCGAGGCGATGCTCCAGAGCCACCCGCTGACCTCGGAGCGGATCGAGACGGCCCGCCGGCGCTCCGCGGAGAAGTACCCGGAGCACCTCGGCCGGCCTGCGCGGGCCGAGGCCTTCACGGCCTCGACCCGGACGCTCAAGGCGGAAGCCCCCGCCTTCAGGCTGATGGACGAAGGCGAGAAGCTCCTCGCGAAGAAGGACGCCCGCGGCGCGGCGGCGAAGTTCGACGAAGCGGCCCGCCTCGCCCCGCGGCAGGCGATCCTCCCCGCTCTGAAGGCGATTGCCCTCGTCGAGGCCAACGAGCTCCGATCGGCGCGCGAGTCGGCGCGCGAGGCGGCCCGCCGCGACCCGGCCCTCTTCCACGGCCGGCTCGCCGGGGGGCGCTCGGCCTACAGGCTCTCGGACTGGCGCGACGCCATCCGCGAGCCCCAGACGGCCGCGAAGTCGGGCGGCGCC
>JAGOBQ010000209.1 GCA_017999215.1 Thermoanaerobaculia bacterium | reverse complement strand
CGCTCATCAAGGACCTCTCCCTGACCGTGCGGCCCGGGGGGCGGGTCGCGCTCGTCGGCGCGTCCGGCAGCGGGAAGTCCACCGTCGCGAAGCTCGTGGCGGGCCTCCACCGGCCCTGGAGCGGCGAGATCCTCTTCGACGGGCGGCCCCGCACCGCGCGGCCCCGCGAGGTCCTCGCGGCGTCGGTGGCGTCGGTGGACCAGGAGATCTTCCTCTTCGAGGGGACGTTCCGGGAGAACCTCACGCTCTGGGACGGGACGGTCCCGGACTCGGACGTCGTCGACGCGGCCCGCGACGCGTGCGTGCACGACGTCGTCACGGCGCGGGCCGGTGCGTACGGTGGCGTGGTCGAGGAGGGGGGACGCAACCTCTCCGGCGGCCAGCGCCAGCGCCTGGAGATCGCGCGCGCCCTGCACGCGAACCCCAGCCTCCTGATCCTCGACGAGGCGACCTCCGCGCTCGACCCCCTGACCGAGAAGCAGATCGACGACGCGCTCCGGCGCCGGGGATGCAGCTGCCTGATCATCGCGCACCGTCTCTCGACGATCCGCGACTGCGACGAGATCGTCGTCCTCGAAGCGGGGAAAGTCGTGGAGCGTGGGACTCACGACGAGATGGTCCTCTCCGGCGGGCCCTACTCGAGGCTGATCCAGGATGCCTGACGCGGCCGGTCTCTCCGCCGCGCTCGACGCGATCTCGACGGCGGCCGGAGGCGCCGGCCCGGCCCGCCGCGGGGGTCCGGGCTCGGCCTTCCCGATCGAGGCCGGGACGCGCGCCTGGCTCGTCCGCGAAGGCTGCGTCGACGTCTTCTACGAGCCGGAGTCCGGGGGCGGGCCGCGCCGGCACGTCTGCCGCGTCGAGGCGGGGAGCGCCCTCCTCGCGCTGCCGGCGCTCGAAGGGGCCGGCCGCGTGCGCGCCGTTCCCGGGCCCGACGCGGCCCTGGTCGACGTGGAGCTCGCGCGGCTGCTCTCCCTCGCGGGAGACGCGGCCGTCGGCGAGGCGGTCGTGTCGCTCGTCGAAGCGTGGCTGCACGCGCTCGCCTCGGGGCTCGCGGAGGACCAGCTGCCGCCCCGGACCTCGAGGACGCCGGTTGAGGAGGCGGCCGCCGCGGGCGAGGGGCAGTGGCTCGTCTCCCGCAGGGACGTGCGCTGGGTCGAAGTCCGCTCGGGCGAGCTCCTGCCCTACGGAGACGCGGCCGTCACTCCGTTCGGCGCCGGAGCGACGGCGCCGGTCTGCGTCGGCTTCTGGCTGAAGGTCGCGAGGGACGCGGAGCTGGAGTGGCTCTCCACGGCGCAGGTCGCCGCGCGGCCGGGCGGCCTGGCGAATGCGCTCACCTCGTTCGGCCGTGCCGTCGTGGAGCTGCTCGAGCGCCGGCAGGCGCGGGACGCCGGGGAGGCCCGCGCGCGGCTTCTCCGGCGCGCGAGCAGCGTGAGGGCTCTGCGCTCCGAAGCCGAGGAGCAGCTGGCGTCCGTGCTCGGAACGCGACTCCCGATCGCGAGCGCCGCCGAGGACGCGCTCGCCGTCGCGTGCCGGCTCGTCGCCGGCGCGGGGGGCGTGACGATCCGACCCGCCCCGGCGGGAGCGACCGAGCCGCGGACCCTCGCGGCGATCGCCGCCGACTCCGGCGTGCGCGTCCGCGAGGTGCTCCTGCGGGACGGGTGGTGGAAGCGGGACGGCGGACCCGTCCTCGCCTTCTCGAAGGACGATCGGCGGCCGGTGGCGATCCTGCCGGACGGTCCGGGCCGTCACGTCGTTGTGGACCCCGCGCGGGGAGCGAGGACGAGAGTGGACGCCGGCGTCGCCGCGACGCTCGAGCCGCAGGCGCACGTCTTCTATCGCCCTCTCCCGCCGGGGACGCCGCACCGCCGCGCGCTGCTCCGCTTCCTCGGGTTCGGCTCCGGGCCGGACCTCGCGAGGCTCTTCGTCCTGGGCGCCGTCGCGGGAGTCCTGGCCCTCCTGACGCCGATCGGCACCGGCCTCCTGTTCGGCTCCGTCATCCCGAGCGACTCGCGGAGCCAGCTGGCCTACCTGGTGGCGGCGCTGCTGGCGGCGGGGTTCGCGGTGGCGGGGCTCCAGGTCGTCCAGTCGTTCGCCCAGCTGCGCGTCAGCGGCCGGGCCGGCGGGGCCGTGCAGGCCGGCCTGGTGGACCGGCTCCTCGCCCTGCCTCCCTCCTTCTTCCGCCGCTTCGCGACGGGCGACCTCGCGAACCGCGCCCTCGCGGTCAGCTTCGTCCAGGACCGCCTCGCCGGCGCGGCGTCGATGAGCGTCCTCTCGGCGCTCTTCGGCCTCTTCAACGTCGGCCTCCTCTTCTGGTACAGCGCGAGGCTGGCCTGGTTCGCGATGCTGCCGATCGCCCTCGCGGGGGCCGTCGCCGCGGTCCTCTTCCGGCTCCTGATGCGCCACCAGGTGCCTCTTTACGAGGTCGCCGGGCGCATCCAGGGGCTGACGCTCCAGCTGACGGAAGGGATCGCGAAGCTCCGGGTGGCGGGCGCCGAGGAACGCGCCTTCAACCGCTGGGCGCGCGCCTTCGCCGAGCAGAAGCGGCTCGACCTCGGCGTCCGCAAGGTGCTCGCCGGAGTGGTCGTCCTCGGGGCCGTGCTGCCGCCGCTGGCCACGGGGTTCGTCTTCGCGTCCGTCGGCCTCTCCCCGGACCGGAGCCTCGCGGGGCTCTCCCTCGGGACGTTCGTGGCGTTCCTCGCCGCGCTGGGCGCGGTCGTCTCGTCGCTCACGATGACGCTCTCTCTCCTCTTCCCGGTGCTGGACGTCGTCCCGGTCTGGAAGCGTTCTCGGCCGATCCTCGAGACGCCGACGGAACCCTCGTCGCGCCGGGCGGACCCGGGCGAGCTCTCCGGCGCCGTCGAGGTCAGCCGCGTCCGCTTCCGGTACCACGCCGACGGCCCGCTCGTCCTCGACGACGTGTCGTTCCGGGCGGAGCCGGGAGAGTTCGTGGCGCTCGTCGGGCCGTCGGGCTCCGGCAAGTCGACGCTCTACCGGATGCTCCTGGGGTTCGAGTCGCCGGAGGCCGGCGCCGTCCTCTACGACGGGCTCGACCTCGCGGGTCTCGACCTGGCGGCGGTGCGCCGGCAGCTCGGGGCGGTCCTCCAGAACAGCCAGCTCCTCAACGGCACCGTCTACGACAACATCGCCGGCACCTCCCGGATGACGATGGACGAGGCGATGGAAGCGGCGCGGCTGTGCGGCCTCGAGGACGACGTCAGGGCGATGCCGATGGGCCTTCACACGATGGTCGGCGTCGGCGGCTCCGGGCTGTCGGGCGGGCAGCGCCAGCGCATCCTCATCGCCCGGGCGATCGCCCGGCGCCCGCGGATCCTCCTCTTCGACGAGGCGACGAGCGCGCTCGACAACCACACGCAGGCCGTCGTGAGCCGGACGCTCGAGCAGCTCCGCGCCACGCGCATCGTGATCGCGCACCGGTTGTCGACGATCCGGAACGCCGACCGCATCGTCGTCCTGGTGAACGGGAGGGTCGTCGAGGAGGGGACCTTCGACGAGCTCCTGGCCTCGGGGCGCGAGTTCGCGAGCCTGGCCCGGAGGCAGATCGCGTGACGGCGGCCCGCGGCGCCCGGAACGGCTCGGCGGGCCCGCCGACGTGACGGGCGCGGGCGACCTGCTCCTCGCCGGCCTCTGCGCGTCGGTCTGGCGGACGGTCTGCTGGCACCTCGACGGCGCGGCCATCGGAAGCAGCGTCGAGGCCCTCGCGAGCCACGGAGCCTTCGAGGCGCTCCGCGAGGCCCCGGACTCCCTCGCCGTCGACGACCTGGCCTCCTCGCTGGGAGCACGACCCGGCCTCCTGCACGTCGCGCTGCGCCTCCTCGCCGACCAGGGCTTCGTCTCACGCGAGAGCGGGGGGGAGCCCGGGCGCGTCCGCGTCCGCATGACGTCGACGGGACGCGCCTGGCTGCACACGCTCGAGACGTACCGCGGCGCGGCGGCGCGGATCGAGAGAGCACGGGCGCTGATGCTCTCGTTCGCGAACGGCGCGCCCGCCCCGGTCGTCGACGGACTCGCGTGCGAGCCGGCGGTCGATCTGCTCGCAGCTGGCGACCTGATCGAGAGGCGCGTGCGCGCCCACCGGGACGGACCTCTCGTCGCGGCCGCCGTGACCGGGCTCGACCGCTGCGGCGCTCTGGACCGCCTCGTGGAGGCGGGCGCGCACGGCTGCCCGGACGAGGAGCAGCCCGGGCCGGGGCCCGTGGTCGCCGCGGCGCTCGCGATCCTGGCCGCGCAGGGATGGCTGAAGAGAAAGGACGGGCGGACGACGCTCACGTTCGAGGGGCGCGTCGTTTCGGAGGTGGCCCCGCAGTACTGGTACGCGGCGAGCTACCTCCCGACGCTCGGTCGGGCGGGCCGGCGGATCTTCGACTCGCTCGCGGCGCGGGAGCGCGGCGAGGACGGAGTCGACGATCACACGGGCGTCGAGCGCCACGTCGACCGCGCGCTCGACATCGCGTTCTCCGGACTCGTCTTCCGGCGGGCCTGCCTCGAGCCGCTCCTCTCCGCCGTGCTTCCCTCGTTCGAGCGGGAGCCGCTCGAGTTGCAGCCCGCCGCGATCGTCGACACGGGCTCGGGCGACGGCACGCTCCTCGTCGAGCTCTACCGCGCGATTCGGGAGCGGACGGCGCGCGGGCGGCACCTCGACGCCGCCCCGCTCCGGATGGTCGGCGTCGAGTACAACGAGGTCGCACGCCGGGAGACCGAGCGCCGGCTCCGGGCCGAGGGCGTGCCCGGCTGGTCCGTGCGCGGCGACATCGCCGACCCCGACGGGATCGCGGCGACGCTCCGCGAGCGTGACCTCGACCCTCACGACGTCCTGCACGTCAGCAAGTCCGTGATCCACAACCGCCGCTTCGCGCCGCCCGGCGAAGACGACGGCCTCCCGCCGTTCGGCGACCCCGGCGGCGTGTTCGTGGACACCGACGGCGAGCGGATCGGTGCACGACGGCTCGAGCTCGACCTCGTGCAGACGTTCCGCCGCTTCCGTCCGTGGGTGGCGCGGCACGGGATGGTCGTCGTCGAGGCCCACGCCGTGCCGCCGGAGGCGATCACCGCCGCGATCGGGCGCGCGCCGCTCACGCTCGTCGACGCCTGCCACGCGTTCTCGGGCCAGCTCCTCGTCGAGGCCCGCGTCTTCCGCGCCGCGGCCCGCGCCGCGGGCCTCGCCTCCGCGTTCTCCCTGGACCTCGACACCGCGGCCGTGGGCAGGCCGCTCCTGACGATCGACCACTTCAGGCCGGCCTGAGAGGCCCGGGGTCAGTCGGCCAGGAAGTGCCGAAGCAGGGCGCCGACGCCGTCGACGTCGTAGACGAACGCGCCGTGGCCGAACTCGCTCTCGAGCGTCTCGTGCCGGACCGGGGCGTCGTTCGCCTCCAGCGCAACGCGGATTTCGTCGACCCCGGAGGGCGGATAGCGCCAGTCGGAGGCGTAGCTCACGAGGAGGGTCCGTCCCCGGAAGCCGGCCAGCGCGGCGGGGAGGCTCCCCGCGTCCCGGGCCAGGTCGAAGAGGTCGGTCGCCCGGGTCAGGTAGATGAAGGAGTTGGGGTCGAGGCGGGCGGGGGCGTTCTCCGCGATCTGCGCGAGGAATGCCTGAGCCGTGAACTCCGGCTCGAGCGTGTAGCGGGGGCGCGTTCCCTGGAGCAGGGTGACGCCGAACTTCCGCTCCATCGTCTCCCGGCCGAGCCAGACGACGGCGCCGAACATCGCGGCGAGCGCGAGGCCGTCGGCGGGAAGGTCGCCGCCGTAGTAGTCGCCGCCGGCAAAGCGCGGGTCCCTCGTGATCGCCTGCCGGAGGACCTCGAAGAGCGCGAGGTTGTGCGCGGAGGTCCGCGGGGTGGCGCTGATGACGACGGCGCGTTCGAGGCGTCCGGGAAAGCGCGCCATCCACTCGAGGGCCTGGAACCCGCCGAGGCACCCGCCTACGACTGCGTGGAAGCGTTCGATCCCGAGGTGGTCCGCGAGGGCCGCCTGGACCGCGACCATGTCGCCGACGGTCACGACCGGAAAGCGGAGGCCGAAGGGCCGACCCGTCCGCGGGTCGGGCGATCCCGGCCCGGTCGTTCCGCCGGCTCCGCCGAGGACGTTCGCGCAGAGGACACGGTAGCGGTCGGTGTCGACGGCCTTGCCCGGTCCGATCGCCGCGTCCCACCACCCCGCGCTGCGGTCGATCCACGTGTGGCGTCCGGCCGCGTGGGCGTCGGTCGTCAGCCCGTGGCAGACGAGCACCGTGCCGCGGCGGCCGGCGTCGGCAGGACCGTACTCCTCGTACGCCACCTCGACGTTCTCGAGGATGCCGCCGCCGTCGAGGCGGAAGGGGCCGGGGAGAGTCGCCGTGCGGGGAGCGACGATCACGTCTCGACGGGCCTCTCGCGCGGCAGCTCCCGGCCGAACGGTCCCGCTTCGAGGGCCGGGAGCGGGGCCACGGGCTCCTCGAGGACGAGGCCGACGAGGCGTCCGTCGATGCGCAGGACGAGCTTCTGCTCGAGGAGCCTCTCGACGGATTCCGCGACGACCTCCGCCTCGTGTCCTTCGCCGGCGAGTCGGGCGAAGAGGCCCTTCTCGAGCGGGGCGCGGTCGGTCTCGCGGAGGACGAGGCGATCCAGGCCGGTCACGGTCCGCTCGGCCTGCGGCGCGACGGAGCGCGTGTCCCTCACGTGCATCGCGCCTTCCGCGTGCGTCGCTACGAGATCCGGGACCGGGCCCTCGACCCAGCGGCCGGCCCAGGCGAGGAACCGCTGGCGCAGCCGGGGGAGGCCGGGGCCGTCGAGCAGCATCTTCAGCACCGGGCTCTTCCGCACGGTGTCCCGCCACCCGTCCTCGAAGAGGTAGACCAGGTCGGCGAGCTCCTCCTCGGGCAGCGGGTAGACGGCGGAATACCCGGGAGCGGGGCGGAGCCTCAGGCCGAAGCGCGCTGGGTCGCGGTGATACGAGCTGTAGCGGTGGAACTGGATCGGGGCTACGCCGGACGGCGGCTGGAGGTGCTCGAGCAGCGGCACGAATTCGGCCATCGCCCCGTACCACTCGTCGCGGTCCCCCGGGACCTCGGAGAGGAGGTTCCAGCTGAGCCGGATGCCGAACTGCCGCGACCACTTGAGGAGCTGGACGTTCTGCCAGGCCTCGCACCCCTTCCCGAGGAGGCGGAGGAGCTCCGTGCCGAGGCTCTCGATCCCGGGCTGCGTCCACCGCACGCCGGCCTCGGCGAGCAGCCGGACCTGGTCCCGCGTCAGGTTCGCCTTCGTCTCGAAGAAGAGGTCGTAAGGGCGGCCCGCCGCGACGAGCGCCGGCAGCAGGTCCTCTAAAGCCGACATCGGCAGGATGTTGTCGACCGTCTCGAACGTCGCGAGGGAGTAGCGTCGCGAGAGCTCGTCGAGCTCGGCGAGGACCCGCCCGGGCGTCCGCTTTCGATAGGCGTTCTCCCGCCCG
>JAGOBQ010000208.1 GCA_017999215.1 Thermoanaerobaculia bacterium | reverse complement strand
CCGGCTCCACGCCCTTCCGCGTCAGCGCCGGGATCGACACGGCGAGCGACGGGTGCGCCGCCTTCCCGGCGAACACCTTCGCCGGCGCGATCGCCCTCGTCCGGCGCGGCACCTGCAGCTTCGCGATCAAGGTCAACAACGCCGCGGCGGCCGGCGCCGTCGGCGTCGTCATCGCGAACAACGCGGCCGGCGTGATCCTCCCGTCGGTCCCGGGGACGACGATCCCGACCTTCAGCGTCCTGCAGGCCGACGGGAACACCCTCCGGGACTGGGGCCAGGCGAACCCGGCGACGGCGACGGCGGGGATCGCCTACCCGGCGACCGCCACGTCGAACACGCCCGACCAGCTCGCCGACTTCAGCTCGCGCGGCCCGGCCGGCACGTTCGACCTCCTGAAGCCCGATGTCACGGCGCCCGGCGTCTCCATCCTCGCCGCCGTCTCCGGAACGGCGCTCACCGGCTCCGAGAACGCGGTCGAGCTCTACAACGGCACGTCGATGGCCTCGCCGCACAACGCGGGCTCCTCCCTCCTGCTGCGGCAGCTGAAGCCCACGTGGACCGTCCCCGAGATCAAGTCGGCGCTCGAGATGACCGCCAAGCGCACCGTCCTCAAGGAGGACGGCGTCACGCCCGCGACGCCGTTCGACATGGGCGGCGGCCGGATCCGCGTGGACAGGGCCGCGAACGCGGGGCTTCTCCTCCACGAGACGACGACGAACTTCAACGACGCGGACCCCGGCGCGGGCGGCGACACCACGACGCTGAACATCCCGAGCTTCGCCGACCGGAACTGCTACGGCTCCTGCCAGTTCGTGAGGACCTTCCGGAGTCCGCTCGCGGCGAGCCGGACGTGGACCGCCACGGTCACCGGCCTGACCGGCACGGTCGCGCCGAGCTCCTTCACCGTCCCGGCCGGCGGGACCGTCGCCCTCACGACGACGATCGACGCCTCGGCCATCCCCGCCGACGGCACTTTCCGTTTCGGCTGGCTCGAGCTCGTGCCGTCCGGCGGCAGCGCCGACGACGCGCTCACCCTGCCCCTGGCCGTGGCCGTTCAGCCGGCGGTCGCGACGCTCATGCCGCCGTCGCAGGCGGTCTCGCTCTACGAAGGGCTCGTCGGGAGCGTCTCCTTCGACCTGCGCAACGACGGCGCCTCCCCGCTCATCTACTCGGTCGACCAGACCGGCGTGGGCGGCGTCCGCGTCTACTACGCCGACAGCACGGGCATCAGCTCCGGCTTCCGGAACACCGTCTACACCGACCCGGCCACGGCCGGGAGCCAGGCCCAGTTCGCGGCGGACGACTTCACGCTCCCGGCGACGACGACGATCACGTCGATCTTCGCCGAGGGCTTCGTCGTCTCCGGCGCCGCCCTCACGGCCGCCGCGACGAACCTGACCTGGAGCATCTTCCCCGACGCGGCCGGCCTCCCCGCCGGCAACCCGCAGACGGACGCCGCGGCGGCCGTCTGGACCTACACCTCCACGCCGACCGGGACCGGCGTCACGACCGGCGGCAGCAACACCATCTCGCTCAACCTCGTCGCCGCCGGCCAGAACGTCGTCCTCCCCGCCGGGCGCTACTGGCTCGTCGTCAACACGAGGGGGACGTTCGCGAACCGCTGGGCCCAGTACGCCTCGAACACGGGCACGGGCGGCGGCTTCGCGAGCATCACCATCGCCACAGCCGGAACCGGGGCGTGGGCCGCGAACACCTCGTTCCCCGGCCTTTCGTTCCGCGTCGAGGGATCCGTCTCGTGCGGCGCGCCCTGGATCGGCGCGACCACGCCGGCCTCCGGCACGGTCCTGGCCGGGGCCACCCAGGGGCACACCACGCAGCTCAGCGCCGTCGGCATCGCCCCCGGCACGTACGAGGGCTCCGTCTGCCTCGCGACGAACATCCTGGCGCAGCCGAAGATCGCCGAGTTCCTGGCCCTCACCGTGACCGCTCCGCCCGCCGGATTGGCGAGTCGGCTCGTCTTCACGACCCCGCCCGCCCCGACCGGCACGGCCGGCATCGCCTGGAGCACGCAGCCCGTCGTGACCGTCCAGGACGTCGACGGCGTCACGATGACCGGGTACACGACCCCGGTCACCCTCTCGCTCGCCTCCGGGGCGGGGCCGCTCGTCTGCGACGCGAACCCCGTCGTCCCGGTCAACGGCGTCGCCGCTTTCACCGGCTGCCACGTCGACGCCACCGGCGTCGTGACGCTGCAGGCCACGTCGGGGATCATCCCGGGCTCGACGACGAACCCCGTCGTCACCGTCGGTCCAGGCGCGTTGAGCCAGCTCGTCTTCACGACGCCCCCGAGCCCGACGGCCACGACCGACGTCCCGTGGAGCGTTCAGCCCGTGGTGACCCTCTACGACGCCTTCGGAAACGTCGCCACGGGCGACACGACCCCCGTGCTCCTCACGCTCGCCCCGCCGGGCGCCCTGCTCACGTGCGCCGAGAACCCGGTGACCCCGGTGAACGGAATTGCGACCTTCGTCGGCTGCCGAATCGATGCCGCGGGCTCCTACACGGTGAACGCGAGCGCCGGCTCCGTCGCGAGCGCCACGACGGCCCCGCCGATCGACGTCGCCGATCAGGCGGCGGCCGTCGTCCCGGCCCTCGGTCCCTGGGGCCTCACCGCTCTCGGGCTCCTGCTCGGCCTGGCCGGCGTCCTCGCGATTCGGAGGGTCGCCTAGGTTCCCGCGCCTCCCGGGGCGGCCGTTCGCGCAACGCGGGCGGGCCGCCCCGGTGAGGTTCGGGTCTTCCCGGGCCCGTCCCGGCCGCCTCTCTCGCGGACGACGGGCCGATCGCCCGCGTCGCGCCGGGGGCGTCGCCACGCTGGCCGTCCCCGGTCTCTGCCCCTAGACTCCGCGTTCCCGGCCTCGACCGGGCCTGCCAGGAGGATGACGATGAGAGAGCCCACGGCGCTTCTGTACGCCCTCGCCCTCGCCCTCGCCGCACCGGTCGCGCTCTCCCAGGAGAAGCCGGTCTCGAAGGCGAGCGCCCCGAAGGCCGCCGCCGAGAGCGAGGCGGCCCCCGCGACCGCGAATAAGGAGACGAAGATGGTGAAGACCGAATCCGGCCTCGGCTACGAGGACCTCGTCGTCGGGACCGGCGCGTCGCCCGAGACCGGCCAGACCTGCGTCATGCACTACACCGGCTGGCTCTTCGAGAACGGCGCGAAGGGGGCGAAGTTCGACAGCTCCGTCGACCGGAACCGGCCCTTCGAGTTCCCGATCGGGCGCGGCCGCGTCATCAAGGGGTGGGACGAAGGGGTCGCCACGATGAAGGTCGGCGGCAAGAGGACCCTCCTCATCCCGCCGCAGCTCGGCTACGGCGATCGCGGCGCGGGGAACGTCATCCCGCCCGGCGCCACGCTCCTCTTCGAGGTCGAGCTCCTCGGCGTCAAGTAGCTCCCGGGACCCGCCTCCAGAGGACGAGCGGCCCGCTCTCCGAGCGGGTCGCGAGCGTCCCTCCCTCCGGCGACGCCGTGAGGACGACGAGGCCCGCCCCGAACGGCAGCGCGACCGACGAGCGCCCCTCGCGCTCGAGGAGGAGCGCGCGACGGGAGGAGGCCTCGAGGACGGCCACGCTGCCGTCGCGGGTCACGGCCGGGCGGCCGCGCGGATCGAGCCGCACGTCGGGGCCGAACGGGACGGGAGTCCCGTCGGCGATCCGGACCGAGAAGAGGTAGCCGGTCCCGGCGTGCGGCCCGCCCCGCTCCACGTCGAAGAAGAGGAGGCTCTCCCCGTCGGCCGAGAACGCGGGCCACGCCCAGAACGTCGCCTCGGCCCGCGCCACGCGGCGCGCCTCGGTCGCGTCGCGGCGGGCGATCCAGAGCTCGCTCGCCCCTCCTTCGCGGCGCACGTACGCGAGGCGCGACTCGTCCCGAGAGAAGGCCGGCTCCGAGGCCCCCGGGACGAGCGTCCGGAGCGGCGTGCCGGCCGGCAGGGGCGCCTCCACGACGCCGCCGGCGGAGGTCGCCGCCACCGCCGCTCCCGACCGTCCGACGGCGAGCCCCGTCAGGCCTCCGCCGAGGGCGCGCGGGCGGAGGGCCCCCGTCGTCGTGTCGAGCAACTCGCCGTTCCCGAGGAGCGCCTTTCGGCCGCTCGGCAGGAGGGCCAGCTCGGCGGGAGCGGACTGGGGGAGCGGCACGGCCTGTGCCGTCCAGCTTCCGGCGAGCGTCGCCTCCGGGGCCGGGGCCGGCCGGGAGCGGCCGGCGGCGAAGCCTCCGGCGAACGCCAGGAGGACCGCCAGCGCGCCCGCGAGCCACGCCAGCGGGGACGGGCCGCGCCGGGCCGCCTGCGGCGGCGGGAGCGGAGGGAGCTCGGCCGTCGGCTCGACCGGTGCGGCCGCGAGCTCGCGCTGGATCGACTCGAGGTGGGGCAGGAGGGCCCGGGCCGAGGCCGGGCGCTTCCCGGGCTGCTTCTCGAGGCACCAGGCGACCACCTGCGCGAGACGTTCCGGGACCCCCGCGACGAGGACCGAGAGCGACGAGGGCTCGTGGTTGAGGACCGCGTCGAGCGCCGTGTCGGGGCTCGAACGGGCGAACGGCGACGAGCCCGTCAGGAGCTCGAAGACGAGGACGCCGAGCGCGAAGAGGTCGCTCCGCCCGTCGACCGGCTCGCCCCGCACCTGCTCGGGGCTCATGTAGCCGAGCGTCCCGACGACGAAGCCCGTCTGCGTCAGCGTCGCGGGGCCCGCGGGCTCCTCCTCGCGCGGATTGGGAGCGGCCGACTGCGGGTAGATCCAGCGGACCAGGCCGAAGTCGGCGATCTTCGCGTTCCCCTGCCCGTCGACGAGGACGTTCTCGGGCTTCAGGTCCCGGTGGATCAGCCCTTTGTCGTGCGCGGCGGAGAGGGCCCGGAGGATGCCGATCGCCCAGCCGACCGCCGTCGCCACGTCGGGCCGCCAGCTCCCCTTGAGCGCGCGGCGGAGCGAGCCGCCGTCGACGTACTCCTCGACCAGGTAGCGGATGCGCGTCTCGCTCCCGCCGAAGGGGCCCGGCATCGACACCGTGGCCTCTCCGACGTCGTGGATCGCCACGATGTTCGGGTGGGAAAGCGCCGCGGCCGCGCGCGCTTCGCGCAGGAAGCGCTCCACGGCCCTCTCGTCGCGCATCATGCCGACGGGGAGCACCTTGACGGCGACGTCCCGCAGGAGCCGCCCGTCCCTCCCGCGGTAGACGGAGCCCATTCCCCCCGCTTCGATCGGCGCGAGGACCTCGTAGGGCCCGAGTCGGGTGCCGGGAGGCAGCTGCATGCGTCGTCCGTCGTCTCCGTGTCGGGGGGATGATGTTCGAGGTCCGAACGGGAGGCAACGTCTTCCCGCCGACACTAGAATCTCGGCCGATGATCCTCCTCTCGCGGACGATCCACTTCAACGCCGCTCACCGCCTCTATCGGCGCGACCGCTCCGACGAGTGGAACCGCGCCACCTACGGCGCCGCCTCGAACCCTTCCGGCTACGGGCACAACTACGCGCTCGAGGTCGCGGTGGAGGGCGCGATCGATCCCGAGGACGGCATGGTCCTCAATCTCGTCGACCTCGACCGGATCCTCAAGGAGGAGGTCGACCGTCCGCTCGACCACCGGAACCTGAACGAGGAGATCCCCGAGTTCCGCGACGTCGTCCCCACCGCCGAGAACCTCGCGAGGTGGATCTGGGACCGCGTCGACGCCCGCCTCGTCCGCGACGGCCGGCCCTGCCGCGTCTCGCGCCTCACCCTCACCGTCACCCCGACCTTCCGCGTCGAGCTGACGCGTTAGCTCGACAGAGGGGGTCGACAGAGGGGGTCAGGTCTACCATCTACACTCTACGGTTTCTCGTAGAGTGTAGATGGTAGACCTGACCCCCCCCCTCCTCCGTCGACTTTCAGAGCGGGTGGAGCGTCCGCTTCCGGCGGAGAAGGGTGGCGTGGGTCGTCGCCCCTGCGGCCTTCGCCGCCGCGACGACCTGCTCGAGGCCCCAGCCGACCTCGGCCGGAGCGTGACCGTCGGACGAGAAGACGAGCGGCACCCCGGCGCCGACGAGCTTCGAAAGCAGCGCGGGCGCCGGGTACTCCTCGCCCACCGGCTTGCGGAGTCCGGCGCTCGAGACCTCCACCGCCACCCCCGCCGCGCGGATCGCGTCCACCGCGGCCTCCTCGGCCGCCGCGCACTCGGCCGGGCGGCGGTTCCCGAACTTCTTCGGCAGGTCGAGGTGCGTCATCACGTCGTAGCTTCCCGTGGCCGCCGCCTTCGCCACGAGCCGGTAGTACTCGTTCCAGAGGTTCGCCGACCCCTCCCGCTCGTGGCGCGCCGCGGCGCCGGGGGCGTCGATCCAGCCCCCCGCCACAAAGTGGACCGACCCGAGGACGACGTCCCACGGATACGGCGCGAGGAGCGCGCGGAGACTCTCCTCGTGCCCCTCCGCGTAGTCCGCCTCGATCCCGAGGAGGACGTCGATCCGGCCGCGGAACTCCTCGCGCAGCGCGAGCACCTCCTCGACGTACTCCGGAAGCTCGGCCCGCGTCATCGCGAGGCCGGGCTCGGGGTCCTCGCCGGGGAGGAACCAGAGCGGCACGTGGTCGGTGAATGCGATCTCGTCGAGCCCCCGCGAGATCGCCCGGAGGACGTAATCTCGGGTCGCGCCGCCCGCGTGCCCGCACCGGGCGGTGTGAACGTGGTAATCCGTCGCGCGCATCGCGGCGGAGGGTAGCAGGCCGCCCGGGCGCGGAGCGGCGGGAGGAGAGCGGAATGCCGATCCGGATCAACCGTGTCTACACCCGGGGGGGCGACAAGGGCGAGACGAGCCTCGTCGGGGGACAGCGGATCGCGAAGGACTCGATCCGGATCGAGAGCTACGGCACCGTCGACGAGCTCAACGCCATCCTGGGCCTCGCGCGCGTCGCGAACCGCGACCTCCCGGGCGCCTCCGACGCCGACCGCGCGCGCCTCGACGCGCTCCTGTTCCGCCTCCAGAACGAGCTCTTCAACCTCGGCTCCGACCTCGCGACGCTCCCGGCCGACCGCCACCCGAAGCAGCCCGTCGTCGAGCCGCGGCACGTCGCCGCGCTCGAGGCCGACATCGACGCGCTGAACGAGGGGCTCCCCGAGCTCACGTCCTTCGTCCTCCCGGGCGGAGGCCCCGTCGGCGCCCACCTCCACCAGGCCCGCACCGTCTGCCGCCGCGCCGAGCGCCTCGTCACCACGCTCGCGAGGCAGGAGGCGATCGGCACGATCGGCCTCGTCTACCTCAACCGCCTCTCCGACCTCCTCTTCGTTCTCTCCCGCTGGGCCGCCCGCGCCCGCTCCGAGCCCGAAACCCTCTGGCGCCCGGAATAAGCGGGGGGGGGGTCAGGTCTACCATCTACACTATACTGTCGGCATGAGCCGCCCCCTTCGCCTCGACCACGCCGGCGCCCTCTGGCACGTCACCTCCCGCGGCAACGAGCGCCGCGAGGTCTTCCGCGAC
>JAGOBQ010000207.1 GCA_017999215.1 Thermoanaerobaculia bacterium | reverse complement strand
TCGAGAGGAGCGGGAGGGGCGCTCACGCGGGGCGGACCCTCACGCGGCAGTCGAGGTAGGCGGCCCCCTCGCCGGCGTCGGTCGTGCGCGCGCGGACGAGCGCGTTCGCGCAGGTCCCGGAGTCGAAATGGCCTCCCTTCGGCACGATCAGGACGTCCGTCCGCTGCGAAGGGTCGAGGCGGAGGCGGGCCCGCAGGCTCCCGATCGCGCTCTCGACGACGACGTCGGCGCCGTCCGGGAGGCCCGGCGCGGCGTCGGGGTGACAGGTCGCCTCGAGGACCACCGGCGGCTCCCCGGCCCACTGCGAGCACTGCGACCGCTCCGTCGAGCTCGAGAAGAGCCAGAGCGGGTAGCCCGGCTCCTCTTCGGGAGGCGCGGGGAGGTCCGTCAGGAGGCGCATCCGGCCGGTCGGAGTGGGGAAGCGGCCCTCCTCGAAGAGGACGGTCGGGGCGAGAGGGTTGCGCACCGACTCCCTTTCCAGCCGCTCCACGGTCAGGCCGAGAGGCTCCACCTTCCGGAGGATCCGCCTCTTCCACTCCTTCGCCGTCCCGGCGAGCTTCGGCGCGATCGGCTCGCGGGCGGCGCCGGCCCTCCGGTCGACCTCCGCGGCGAGGAGCTGGACGATCTCGAGGTCGCTCTTCACGCCGGGCGGGGGGGCGACGACGGGGACGGAGGCGCCGAGCCAGTGGTTGCCGTAGGCGCCCAGGAGGTCGTCGTCCTCCACGAGCGTCGTCGTCGGGAGGACGAGGTGGGCCCGGCGGGCGGTGTCGGTGAGGAAAGAGTCGACGACGACGACGAGGTCGCGCGTCTCGAGGGCGCGCGCGACGGTGGCCGAGTCGGGGAGCATCGCGACGGGGTTCGCCGCGGTGATCCAGACGGCGCGGACCGGCGGCTCCTTCGCCTCCAGGATCTCCCGGCCGAGGAGCGGCTCGGAGAGGGTCCTCGCCGGGGACTTGCGGAGGAACGATGTGTCGAAGGCGCCGCGCCGCTTGAAATAGAAGCTGACGCCCCCGCCGGAGAGACCGAGGTTCCCGCTGATCGCCCCGAGGGCGTCGATCGCCCGGACGATCGCCGAGCCGTTCGTCCGCCGGCCCATGCCCCAGCCGACCTGCACGTTGCAGGGACGGTCGGCGAGCGCCGAGGCGATGAGCTCGAGAGCGTCCGAGGGGACTCCCGCCTCGAGCGCCCAGGCGCCGGTTCCCTTCGAGAGGGCGAGCGCGCGGAACGCCTCGAAGCTCTCGCAGAAGGAAGGAGCCTCGGGGACGACGCGGCCCGTCTCGAGGAGGACCGCCGCCACCCCGAGGGCGAGCGCCAGGTCGCCTCCCGGCCGTGGCGCGACGTACGCGTCGGCGAGGGTCGCCGTCTTGTGGCGGACCGGGTCGACGAGGACGATCCGGGCGCCGCGCGACTTCGCCTCCTTCAGGAGCGGAAGGAGGTGGACGTTCGACACGAAGGGGTTCTTCCCCCAGAGGAGGATCGTCCGCGAGCGCTCGAGGTCGAAGAGGTCGTGCGACTCCTCTTCGCCGAAGTCGGCCTCCTGCGCCGCGTCGCCCGCGCCCGAGCAGATGTCGCCGCGCTTCACCGTGACCGGGCCGAACGCCTCGAAGAAGAGGTCGACGACGCTCTTGACCATCCCGAGCGAGCCGCCCGAGCGGTAGTGGAGGACGGAGGCAGGACCGGACTCGGAGCGGATCGCGAGGAGCCGCTCGGCCGCGAAGGCGATCGCCTCCTCGAGGGAGACCGGCCGGAATCCGTCTCCGTCGCGGAGGAGCGGGGCGGTCAGCCGGTCGGGCGAGTTCTGCCGCGCGGGGAACTGCGAGGTCCGCGAGCAGAGGAAGCCTCGCGTGACCGGATGCGCCGGGTCGCCGCCGAGGCGGACGAGCCGGCCGTCCTCGACGGTCGCGATCAGGCCGCAGGCGTCGGGGCAGTCGCGGTTGCAGACGGTGCGCAGGGTCTCGGTCGGCATGGCGCGGATGGTAATCGGCCGGCGCCGCGCGCGCGAAACGGGGCGGGCCCGCGGGGCGCCGCCGCGCGTATGCTCCGGCGGACGACAAACGGAGAGAACGCGGGAGGACGACCATGGCCGAGCCGTTCGCGGTGATCGAGGCCCACGGGAAGCACGCGCAGAGAGCGCTCTTCACCGCCGACGGCGAGACGCTCGTGACGTGCGGGCAGGACGCGGCCATCCGGCTCTGGAAGGTCCCAAGCTTCGCGCCGGACGGGGCGTTCGAGGGGCATTCGGCGAGCGTGAACACGCTCTCCTTCTCGCAGGACGGGGGGCTCCTCGCGAGCGGCTCCTCGGACGGGACGGCCCGGATCTGGTCCTTCCCCGGTGGTCGCGAGCTGGACGTGCTGGACGGCCAGGTCGCTGCGGCCGCCTCGCCCGCGGGCGGGTTCGCGACGATCTCCACGAAGGCGCGCGCGCTCCTCTGGGACGGGAACTACGACCCGGTGGCCACGCTCCCTCTCCTCGACCGGCGGCTCTTCTCGCTCGCCTTCACGCCCGATGGGAACGCGCTCCTCGTCGCCGGGACCGGAACGGTCCACCGCGTCGACGTGAAGGGGAGGGCGAAGGCCGGGGAGTACCCGGGACATCAGACGGCGGTCGCGTCGATGAGCCTCTCGCCCGACGGGACCCTCCTCGCGACCACGGGGGCCGAGGGGACGCTCCGGCTCCGCCGGCTCGACGGCGGAGCGGAGCGCTTCGCCGTCCGCATCGGGAGACCCGGCGTCCTCCAGACGGCCTTCTCGCCGGACGGGGCGGTGATCGCGGTCTCGATCGACTTCGCGATCCAGCTCCGCTCCGCGGCCGACGGCACGCTGCTCTCCTCGATCGACGTGCCGGTGAAGGGGGTCTACGGGCTCGGCTACTCGCCCGACGGCCGCTTCCTCGCGAACGCGGCGGCGGACGGGAGGATCCGCGTCTACGAGGTCTGAGCCGCGCGAACGCCAGCGCGGCGCCGCGGCTTCGGGCGCGCGCCGCGACTCCTTCTCGCGCCGCGCCCCGAACCGCTAGACTCGGGAGAGCCCAGAGGTGCGCCGGATGTGTCGACCCGCGGATCGACGCGATCGAGCCGTTCCCGCGAGGACGCGGGAAGACGGGAGGAGCGCGTGAGGCCCGCTCCGGAGGGCGGCCGCGGGAGACGGCCCCGTTCGGTGCGCGAGGCCCGGCGCCTCGTCGGCGAGGCGGCGCGGGAGATCGCCGCCGCGCCGGCGGCCTGGGCGGCCGTCGTCGACCGTGCGCGGGCCGCGTTCGGGCGGCCGCCGCTCGGTCCCGAGGCCGTCTCGGCGCTCGGTTTCCCGCTCCTCTCGGCCGAAGACGAGGGGCGCCCGGCGCTCCTCCCTCTCGAGCAGCTCGAGCCGCTCGGCAAGGGGGGGATGAACACGGTCTCGCGCTCGGCCGACCTCCTCACCGGTCGTTCCCTCGTCGTGAGGCGTCTCATCCCCGCGGAGTCGGCGATCGAGGAGGAGATGCGACGGCGACGGAACGAGCTCGTGAGGGAGCGGCTGTCGGTCCTTCGCCGGCACCCGGTCCTGCAGCGCTTCTGGGGGAGCGGGCTCGTGGAAGGCGAGCCCTGCGAGCTCTTCGACTTCGCGCCGGGGACGACCCTCGCGAGGTACGTGAGGGAGAAGGGGCTGACGTACGGCGCGCTCCTCGACGTCGGCTGGCACGCCGCCCGCGGCCTCCTCCACCTCTCGCGTCACGGGCTCGTCCACGGCGACGTCAAGCCCGAGAACTTCTGCGTCGAGGAGCGGGGGAGCGGAGGTCCGGTCCGGGTGCGGGTGAGCCTCATCGACTTCGACATCGTCTCGACGGTCGACGAGCAGCTCTTCCAGTACCGCCTCTCGAACACGCTCGACGGGACGCTGCCGTACATGCCGCCGGAGAACTTCGTCCAGGCCGTCCCCGAGGACCCGGACGAGTGCCGGCGGATGGTCCTCTCGAAAGACGTCTTCGCGCTCGGGATGACCCTCGTGAGAGTCGTGAACGGGCGCTTCCCGGACGGCGTGTACACGAGCATGACGTCGCTCGTTCAGAAGAAGGAGCGGCTGGAGGAGATGCCGGTCTCGCTCCCGGCGTCGCTCCCGGGGGAGCTCCGGGAGCTCGTCCTCGCGATGTGCCGGACCGAGTGGCGGATGCGGCCCCCGCTCCCCGTCGTCGTCCGGACGTTCGACGCGCTCCGCCGTGCCGCCACGGAGGGGGAGCGGGCCCGCCTCGTCGCCGCGGCGCGCGTGGAGGCGGGCCCCGAGGCGCCGCCTTCCGCGCCGGTCGAGCTCGTCGGGCCGGACCGCCTCGTGAACCGCGGGTTCGCGGCGCGGACCCCCGGCGACGGGCAGACGCGCCCGCTCGCCGAGCTGCACGACCCGTTCGGCCGGCGCCTCGTCGGCGTCCCCTACGAGTTCCGGACGGCGGCCGAGGAGGCCGCCTTCTACGAGGAGCGGAGGGCGCTCCTCGAGGACCTCAACGCCGTCCGGCTGCGGCACCCGGAGCTCTTTCCGGGGAGCTTCCGCGACCTCGTGAGGCAGGGGATCGGGGACGACCTCTTCGTCGTCTGGGTCATCCGGCCGCTCCTCGAGGGGGCGATCGACCTCGACCGCTACCTCGCCGAGGAGCGCCCCGACGCGACGATGGGGGAGCGGGTCGCGATCCTCCGCAGGATCGCCGACGCGCTCTCGGCGCTCGAGTCGGGCGGCTATACGCTCGCGTCGCTCACGCCCCGGCTCGTCTTCTTCGTACCTCCCCCCGAGGCGGGAGGCGAGGCGGCGCCGACGGTCGCCGGGCGGACGCGCCCGGTCGCCGCGCTCTTCGACATCGGGGCACCGGCGTCGGGAAGACGCTTCCGCCAGGAGCTGATGGGGACGGCGTCGGCGGTCCGGGTGAGCGCGGAGGCGACCGGCCGCGTCGTGGCCGGGTTCTTCGACGTGGCCTCCCGGATGCGGGTCCTGACCGCGCTCGACCGGGACGGGCGGGACGCCTTCCTTCAGCTCGGCGACGCGCAGAGCTGGGCCGAGCGGGCCGACCTCCTCCGCTGGCTCGAGACGCGGCTCGGGTAGGGACCGGTCTCCGAGGCGCGGGGCCGGGGTCGTTTCGAGGCGGCTCGAAATGACGGACGGGCGGAGCCGAAAAGAGGAACGGCGGGGTGTTCCCCCGCCGTCGAAGATCGTTGCCCCGGCGTCCCGGTCCTATCGCAGGAGATTTGAGGCAGGAATGCGAAAGGTGTGGACCAGGATGGAAGGCGGAAAGGTGCGGAAGTGGTGGAGGTTGGACGGGATGGGACTCCTCCGCCAGGTCCGGGAGCCGGGGTAGCGAGCGTTCTGGGCCGTCATGCGGGCCTCCCGGCCGCTCTCGGAGCGGGGACGGGGGCCCGGAGGCTCGCCTTCTGGAGCCTCGGGTCGAGGGCGTCTGCGAAGCGGTCGAAGGTGAGCGCGTCGAGGGTGACGAGAGCGGCGACCTCGGCGCGCGTCAGCTCGAAGCCCCTCTCGGCGAGGGAGCGAACCACGCGCTCGGGGTCGGCCCGGAACTCACGCCGGAAGTCCTCGTCCGTGACGAGCCTCCCGACGATCCGTTCCACGTTGGCCTGCGACATCCGCGTGCGTCCTCGAGAATCCGTGGTTACAAGTCCCGTGCCAGGCCCGTTCCTTCGGGGCTCGGCGGAGACGGACCGCTCCCCTGGCGGGCCGGGACGAAACGGCCCCGTCCCGTGCCGGTTCTCACGGTGCGGAGATCGCGGCAGTCTGTAGAATTCGCCGCATCGCGGAATGGCGGGCGGCCCTGACGACGTCGGACGGGACCGCCCCTCGCGAAGGAGGAACCGTGAACATGAAGGCGACCCGAATCCTCGCCGTCGCAGGGGCCTGCGCCCTCGTCTTCTCCACCGCCTGCGGCAAGAAGGAAGCGCCCGAGAGCGAAGGCAAGGAGCTCTCGAAGAACCCGATCGCGGCGATGGGCCAGATCCAGGAGGCCGTCGAGAAGGCGGCGCAGGCGGCGAAGGAGTCCCAGGAGATGAAGGCAGTGGACCCGGTCCACTTCTCGAAGCTGATCGCGCTCCTCCCGAAGGCGCCGGCCGGCTTCACCGCGGACGGGGAGCCCCGGGGCGAGACGACGAACGCGATGGGCTTCAAGGTCTCGACGGCCGAGCAGAGCTACTCCGCGGAGGGGAAGAGCCTCCAGGTGAAGCTGACGGACGGGGCCTTCAACGCTCCCCTCTACACGTTCGTGACGATGGCCTCCCAGTTCGCGCGCGAGTCGACCGAGGGGTACGAGAAGGGGGTCACGTACGACGGGAACCCCGGCGTCGAGAAGTGGCGGAAGGACGGCGGAGACGCCGAGCTGAACGTCGTCGTCGGGAAGCGCTTCTTCGTCGAGGTCCAGGGCTCCGGGATCACGCCCGAGCTCGTCCGCGAGGTCTGGTCGTCGATCGACCGGACGACCCTCGCCGGCCTGAAGTGAGGGGCGCGTGACGAACATCGGGATTCCGAAGGAGTGCCGTCCCGGCGAGTTCCGCGTCGGGATCTCGCCGGTCGGCGTCCGGATGCTGACGGGGGCCGGGCACACCTGCTTCGTCCAGAGCGGGGCGGGCGACGGCTCGGGCTTCCTCGACGAGCAGTATCGGGATGCCGGAGCGACCGTCGTCCACTCCGCCGAGGAGGCCTGGCGCCGGGCGGACCTCGTCCTGAAAGTGAGCCGTCCGACGGTCCGGGAGCTCGAGTGGCTCCAGCCCGGCAAGACGCTGATGGGCTACCTCTACCTCGCGGCGGCGCACCCCGGGAAGGTCGAGCTCCTCCTCGAGAAGAAGGTCTCGGCCGTCGCCTACGAGCTGATCCAGCTCGCCGACGGCTCCCTCCCCGTCCTGAAGCCTCTCAGCCAGATCGGCGGCCGGATGGCGGCGCAAGTCGCCGCCCGGCTCCTCCAGAACGACGCCGGAGGGCATGGACGCCTCATCGGCGGCGTGGCCGGCGTCCCGCCGACGGAGGTCGTCGTCGTCGGAGCCGGCGTGGCGGGGGAGGCCGCCGCGCGGGCGTTCCTCGGCCTCGGCGCCCACGTCACGGTCCTCGACACCGACCTCGCGCGCCTCCAGTCGATCGACGAGCGCCTCTCCGGGAAGCTCGTGACGGTCGTCGCGCACCCGTTCCACGTTGCCCGCGCCACCGAGTACGCCGACGTCCTCGTCGGGGCCGTCATGGTCCCGGGCGAGCGGGCCCCGGTCGTCTTCACGCGCGCCATGCTCCGGAAGATGAAGCCGGGCTCTCTCTTCATCGACCTCTCGATCGACCAGGGGGGCTGCGCGGAGACGTCGCGGCCGACGACGCACGAGTCGCCGACCTACGTCGAGGACGGAGTCGTCCACTGCTGCATCCCGAACCTCGGCGGCGTCGTCGCGCGCACCTCGCCGCACGCCTTCCTCAACGCGGCCGCTCCGTGGGTCGCGCGGGGCCTCGTCCAGGGCATCGAGGCCG
>JAGOBQ010000206.1 GCA_017999215.1 Thermoanaerobaculia bacterium | reverse complement strand
GGAAGTTCACGCTCGAGGTCATGCGCTGCATCGGGGCCTGCGGCCTCGCCCCGGCGCTCCTCGTCAACGACAAGGTCGTGCGGCAGGTCAACCCGGACAAGCTGAACCGGGTCCTCGCCCTCTGCGAGTGATGAGGAAACGCAAGATGACTCCCGAGCCGAACCTCACCCGCCCCGCGAGCAAGGCCGACCTCGACGCGATCGCCGCGCGCTGGCACGCCGAGCAGCAGGGGAAGAAGCACCAGCTCCTCGTCTGCGCCGGAGCCGGCTGCGTCTCCTCCGGCTGCCACGCCGTCAAGCACGCCCTCCTCGCCGCCCTGAGAGACGCCGGGCTCGAGAACGAGACGGCCGTCCACGAGACCGGCTGCCTCGGCTCCTGCCACCTCGGGCCGACCCTCGTCGTCCAGCCCGACGGCGTCCTCTACACCGAGCTGAAGCCCGAGCACGTGAAGGGCATCGTCCGGCAGCACCTCGTCCACCGCGAGGTCGTCGAGCAGCACTGCTGGGTCGACCCCGAGACGAAGGAGCCCGTCCCCCACCTCTCCGACATCGAGTTCTTCAAGCGCCAGGTGAAGATCGCCACGGCGCGCTGCGGGTCGATGCCGTACGCCTCGATCGAGGCCTACGTCGCCTCCGACGGCTACCAGGCGCTCTGGAAGGCGCTCTCGACGATGACCGGCGAGCAGGTCATCCAGGAGATGCGCGCTTCGGGCCTCCGGGGCCGGGGCGGCGGCGGCTTCCCGGTCGGCGCCAAGTGGCAGGCCGGCTTCAAGGCGAAGGGGGCCGACAAGGTCGTCGTCTGCAACGCGGACGAGGGGGACCCGGGCGCCTTCATGGACCGCTCCCTCCTCGAGGGCGACCCGCACTCCGTCCTCGAGGGGATGCTCCTCGCGGGCTACGCGATCGGCGCCACCCAGGGCTACGTCTACGTGAGGGCCGAGTACCCGATCGCCGTCGAGCGTCTCGAGGTCGCGATCCGCCAGGCGCGCGAGCGGGGCTTCCTCGGGTCGAGCGTCCTGGGGACCTCCTTCGCGTTCGACGTCGAGATCCGGATCGGGGCCGGCGCGTTCGTCTGCGGCGAGGAGACCGCGCTCATGCACTCCGTCGAGGGGAAGCGCGGCGAGCCGCGGCAGAAGCCGCCGTTCCCGTTCGAGCGCGGGATCTTCGGGCGGCCGACGATCATCAACAACGTCGAGACGCTCGCGAACGTGGCGACGATCGTGAAGAACGGCGGGGCCTGGTACGCCTCGCTCGGGACGCCGAAGAGCACCGGCACGAAAGTCTTCGCCCTCGCCGGCAAGGTCGAGAACACCGGCATCGTCGAGGTCCCGATGGGGATCACGCTCGGCGAGGTCGTCCACGACATCGCCGGCGGCATCCCGAAGGGGAAGCGCTTCAAGGCGGCCCAGACGGGCGGCCCCTCCGGCGGGTGCCTGACGCGCGAGCACCTGAACACCCCGATCGACTACGACTCCCTCGTCCACCTCGGGACGATCATGGGCTCCGGCGGCCTCATCGTCATGGACGAGGACTCGTGCATGGTCGACGTCGCCCGCTTCTTCATGGACTTCGTCCAGGACGAGAGCTGCGGCAAGTGCGTCCCGTGCCGGATCGGGACGAAGCGGATGCTCGAGATCCTGACGCGGATCACGAAGGGCCAGGGGAAGGAAGGGGACATCGAGCTCCTCGAGGAGCTCGCCGCGAACTGCAGGGAGACCTCGACCTGCGGCCTCGGCCAGACGGCCGGGAACCCCGTCCTCTCCACGCTCCGGCTCTTCCGCGAGGAGTACGAGGAGCACATCAGGGACCGGTACTGCCGCGCGGGCGTCTGCGCCGACCTCTTCAAGTCGCCGTGCCAGAACGCCTGCCCCGCGGGCGTCGACGTCCCCGGCTACGTCGCCCTCATCGCCGCGGGCCGGCCGCGCGACGCCTACCACCTCGTCCGCCGCGAGAACCCCTTCCCGGCGATCTGCGGCCGCGTCTGCACCCACCCGTGCGAGTCGAAGTGCCGCCGCGCCCAGCTCGACGAGCCCGTCGCGATCTGCGACCTGAAGCGCTACGCCGCCGACTACGTCTTCGCGAACGACGAGCCGCACCGCGACCTCGTCTTCCCGAAGAAGGCCGAGTCGATCGGCATCGTCGGCGCCGGCCCCTCGGGCCTCACCTGCGCCTGGTACCTCGCGCGCCTCGGCTACGGCGTCACCGTCTACGAGTCGCTCCCGGTCGCGGGCGGCATGCTCGCCTCGGGGATCCCCGAGTACCGCCTCCCGAAGGAAGTCCTCGCGAAGGAGATCCGCCTCGTCGAGCAGGTCGGCGTGAGGATCCTGACGGGCGTCGAGATCGGCAGGGACGTCCCGTTCGAGGAGGTCCAGAAGCAGCACCAGGCGATCTACGTGGCCACCGGGACCCACTTCCCGAACAAGGCCGAGATCCCCGGCGAGGACAAGGCCGGCATCGCGCACGGGGTCTCGTTCCTGCGCGAGGCGAACCTCGGGCGGAAGGTCGAGATCGGCAGGAACGTCGTCGTCATCGGCGGCGGCTCCACGGCCTTCGACGCGGCCCGGACCGTCCTCCGCCTCGGCGCGGAGAAGGTGACCGTCCTCTACCGCCGCCAGATCGAGGACATGCCGGCCGACCCGCGCGAGATCCGCGAGGCGCGCGAGGAAGGGATCGAGATCCTCCCGCTCGTCGCGCCCGTCGAGTTCCTCGGGAACGGACGGGTCGAGGGCGTCCGGTGCGTCCGGATGGAGCTGAAGGGCTTCGACGACGCCGGGAGGCGGAAGCCGAAGACCGTGGCCGGCTCCGAGTTCGTCGTTCCGGCCGACATGGTCATCCCGGCCATCAGCCAGCACTCCGACCTCCCGTTCATCGATCGGGACGAGGTCCAGCTGACGAAGTGGGGGACGCTCGTCGTCGACAAGGAGACGATGATGACCCGCAAGAGGGGCGTCTTCTCCGGCGGCGACGTCGTCCGCGGGCCCGACGTCGCGATTCAGGCGATCGCCGACGGCAAGCGCGCCGCGCGCGCCATCGACCGCTACCTCGGCGGGACGGGCGTCCTGAACAAGGGGGAGGAGATCCCGATCCCGCGCCCCACCGACGAGACCGACGTCGCCGAGCACGAGAGGTTCCCGATGCGCTTCCTCGAGCCCGACTCCCGCAGGAAGGGGTTCCAGGAGGTCGCCGCGGGGTTCCACAAGCTGAACGCCATCGCCGAGGCCATGCGCTGCCTCCGCTGCGACCGGCGGTAGGAAGAGAGCCATGACGAACCCCGTTCACCTCGTCATCAACGGCCGCGACGTGAGGGCCGAGAGCGACTGGTCCGTCCTCGAGGCCGCCAAGCACAACGGCATCAAGATCCCCCACTTCTGCTACCTGGAGGGCGTCCACCAGATCGGCTCCTGCCGCATCTGCGTCGTCGAGGTCGAGGGGATGCGGAGCCTCCAGGCCTCCTGCACCGTCCCCGTCCGCGACGGCATGGTCGTGAAGACGAACACCGCGCGCGTCAAGAAGGCGCGCGAGGTCCTCTACGAGCTGATGCTCTCGGACCACCCGCGCAACTGCCTCTCCTGCTACCGGAACCAGAACTGCGAGTTCCAGAAGCTGGGCGAGGAGATCAAGATCCCCGACTGCCGCTTCGAGGGGGAGCGGTCGAAGACCTTCGTCGACGACTCGAGCCCCTCCGTCTACCGCGACACGAGCAAGTGCATCCTCTGCCGCCGCTGCGTCACCGTCTGCAGCGAGATCCAGGGGGTCGGCGTCCTCGGCGTCAACAACCGCGGCTTCGGGACGACGATCGGACCCGCCGCCGACCTCCCGCTCGGCACGGCGAACTGCGCGAACTGCGGCCAGTGCGTCATGGTCTGCCCCGTCGGGGCGCTCCTGACCCGCGCCGACATGACCCCCGTCTGGAACGCCCTCTTCGACCCGAAGGTCCGCACCGTCGTCCAGACGGCCCCCGCCGTCCGCGTCGCCCTCGGCGAGATGTTCGGGATGGAGCCCGGGACGATCGTCACCGGGAAGATGGCCCACGCCCTCCGGCTCCTCGGCTTCGACGACGTCTTCGACACGAACTTCGCCGCCGACCTGACGATCCTCGAGGAGGGGACGGAGTTCCTCCACCGCGCGCTCGCCGCGGTGCGCGGCCAGGACGTCGTCCTCCCGATGATCACCTCCTGCTCTCCGGGCTGGATCAAGTACGTCGAGCACGAGTTCCCGAACCAGCTCGCCCACCTCTCCTCGTGCAAGTCGCCGCACATGATGCTCGGCGCCCTCGCGAAGACCTACTGGGCGAAGAAGCAGGGCGTCGACCCGAAGGACATGTACGTCGTCTCGGTGATGCCGTGCACGGCGAAGAAGTTCGAGATCACGCGGCCCGAGATGTTCCTGGACGGCCGCCCGACCGTCGACGCCGTCCTGACGACCCGCGAGCTCGCGCGGATGATCAAGGAGGCGGGGATCGACTTCAATTCCCTCGAGGAGAAGTCGTTCGACGACCCGCTCGGCTTCTCGACCGGCGCCGCGGACATCTTCGGGACGACGGGCGGCGTCATGGAGGCCGCCCTCCGGACGGTCTACGAGGTCGTCACGGGCCGCGAGGTCCCGTTCCCGGCCCTCGAGGTCACCCCGGTCCGAGGCCTCTCCCAGGTCAAGGAGGCCACCTTCAAGCTCGAGGACGTCAAGCCCGAGTACGCCGAGCTCGAGGGCTTCACCGTGAAGGTCGCCGTCACGAGCGGACTGAAGGGAGCGAAGCGCCTCATGAAGGAAGTGCAGGCAGGGACGGCCCCCTGGCACTTCATCGAGGTCATGGGCTGCCCGGGCGGCTGCATCGCCGGCGGCGGCCAGCCCCGCCCGACGACCCGGACGATCCGAGAGGCCCGGATGCGCGCCATCTACGCCGAGGACGCCGGCAAGCCCCGGCGCAAGTCGCACGAGAACCCCTCGCTCATGGCGCTCTACGACGAGTACCTCGGCGAGCCGCTCGGGCACCTCTCCCACGAGCTGCTCCACACCCGCTACACCCCGCGCGGCCGCTTCAACGAACTTCTCGTGAAGGGGAGCTGAGCGGACGGCGCCCCCCCCGCGCCGCCGCTCGCGCGGCCCCGAACCCCGAACGGCCCGGCTTCGCGCCGGGCCGTTCCCTTCGGGGCGCGTCCTTCACCGCTCGCCTATGATGGCGGGCCTCGCGGCGCCCGCCGCGCCATCCCCCCGCACGGAGGCCCCATGCGTTTCGCCGCTGCGCTCCTCGCGCTCGCCCTTCCCGCCGCCGCCGCGCCCCCCGCGGCCCCCCCGCCCACCGAGGCCCGCCCGGTCACCGACGTCCTCCACGGCGAGTCGGTCGTCGACCCGTACCGCTGGCTCGAGGGAGACGCGAAGGGCGTCGTCACCCCCGAGGTGAACGCCTGGACCGACGCGCAGCTCGCCTACACGCGCGAGGTCCTCGACAACCTCCCGGGACGGAAGGCCGTCGAGGCGCGCCTCCGCGAGCTGATGGAGGTCGGCTCGATCGGCGCGCCCCGCATGCGCGGGAACCGCTATTTCTATTCGAAGCGCGAAGGGAACGAGAACCAGGCGCGGATCTTCGTCCGCGAAGGGCTCGCCGGGGCGCCGAAGCTCCTCCTCGACCCGAACACCCTCGACGCGAAGGGGCTCGTCACCGTCTCCTGGACCTCGCCGGACCCCGCCGGGAAGCTCCTCGCGTTCGGCATGTACCGCGCGGGCGACGAGAACTCGACGCTCTACGTCCTCGACGTCGACTCCGGCCGCTGGCTCGCCGACGAGATCCCCGGCAAGGTCGGCGGCGTCGACTGGCTCCCCGACTCCTCCGGCTTCTTCTACCGGAACCTCGAGAACGTGAAGGACCCCTACTCGGGGCAGGTCATGTTCCACCGCCTCGGCTCGCACCCGCGGCAGGACGTCCGCCTCTTCCGGCAGTACACGAAGGAAGAGAACGCGAAGCTCGCGACGACCTACGGGCCGGGCTTCTCGGCGAGCGAGGACGGCCGCTGGGGCCTCCTTTCGTACGCCACCGGCACGAGCACGAACGACCTCTGGGCGATCGACCTCGACCGTTACTTCCGCACCGGCGAGTTCGTGAAGACGGACGTCATCGTCGGCTCCGAGAGCACCTCGCGCGGCCCGATCCTCGGCGACACCCTCTTCCTCCACACGACCGACGGCGCCAAGAACGGCCGCGTCGTCGCGGTCGACCTGACGGCGCCCGCGCGCGCCGGCTGGAAGACGCTCGTTCCCGAGCGGAAGGACGTCTCGATCCGCGGCGTCTCCCTCGCCCGCGGGATCCTCGTCGTCAGCCTCCTGAAGGACGCCGCGAGCCGCGTCGAGCTCTTCTCTCTCGACGGGAAGCCCCTCGGCGAGCTTCCCCTTCCGGGCATCGGGTCGGCGTTCCTCTCGACCTCCGAGGACCGGACCGAGGCGTTCCTCACCTTCACCTCGTTCAACGAGCCCTCCGGCGTCTACCACGTCGACCTCGCGACGAAGAAGGTCGAGCTCTGGGAGCGTCCGAAGGTGCCCGTCGACCCGACGATCGTCGAGGTGAAGCAGGTCTTCTACCCCTCGAAGGACGGGACGAAGGTCCCGATGTTCGTCGTCCACAGGAAGGGGCTGAAGCTCGACGGCGCGAACCCGACGCTCCTCTACGCCTACGGCGGCTTCAACGTCAGCCAGACGCCGAGCTTCAGCGCGACGCTCTTCCCCTGGTTCGAGGCGGGCGGCGTCTACGCCCTCGCGGGCCTGCGCGGCGGCGGCGAGTACGGCGACGCCTGGCACGAGGCCGGGATGCTCGAGAAGAAGCAGAACGTCTACGACGACTTCATCGCCGCGGCCGAGTGGCTGATCGCGCAGAAGTACACGAAGCCCGAGAAGCTCGCCGTTTCCGGCGGCTCGAACGGCGGCCTCCTGACCGGCGCGGTCCTGACTCAGCGCCCCGAGCTCTTCGGCGCCGTGATCAGCGCCGTCCCGCTCCTCGACATGCTCCGCTACCAGTCGTTCCTGATGGCCCGCTACTGGATCCCGGAGTACGGCACCGCCGAGAACCCCGAGCACTTCGGGTTCCTCAAGGCCTACTCGCCGTACCACAACGTGAAGAAGGGGACGAAGTACCCCGCCGTCCTCCTCACCGCCGGCGAGAACGACTCCCGCGTCCACCCGCTCCACGCCCGCAAGATGGCCGCCCTCCTCCAGGCCTCGACGGCCTCCGACCCGGCCACGAAGCCGATCCTCCTCTGGGTCGACCGCGAAGCCGGCCACGGCCAGGGCAAGCCGCTCGCGCTGAGGGTCCGCGACGTCGCCGACCAGCGGATGTTCCTCATGTGGCAGCTCGGAATGCTCGCGAAGGAGTCCTCGAAGAAGTAGCCCCCCGGTATGGGGTCTGGTCTACACTCTACACTCTGCGCGCTCCCGGGCCGCCCGCGAGGGCGGCCCGGTCTCTTTCGGGTGAGGTCCTGAC
>JAGOBQ010000205.1 GCA_017999215.1 Thermoanaerobaculia bacterium | reverse complement strand
CCTTCGTCCGATCCCACGAGACGGAGCTGACCTCCGTCTCGTGGGATCGGACGAAGGAGCGGGGCGTGTGGGGCGTCGTGAAGTCGTGGGACCCCCGGACAGGAGCGCTCCTGCGCTCGCTCGAGCACGGCGTCAAGCCGATCACCTGCGCGGCGTACAGCCCGGACGGCTCGCGCTTCGCCGCGGGGACGTGGGACGACGACGTCGCCGTCTGGGAAACCTCCGGGTGGGGTGCGCCCGTGCAGCTCGTCCCGCCGAAGGACGAGGCGTACAAGGCCGTCCAGGCGGTCGCATTCTCGCGCGACGGCAGGAGCCTCGCCGTCGGCGCCAAGGACGGGACGGTCCGCGTCTGGGACGTCTCGTCCGCGAAGCTCGCCGCGACGCTCGTCGGGCAGGCCGAGGGGCAGGCGCAGTGGATCAACGGCGTCGCGTGGCTGGATTCCGGCCTCCTCGCGGCCGCCGGGAGCGACCGGACCGTGAGGCTGTGGGACGTGGCTTCCGCGAGACAGCGCGCGGTCCTTCACGGGCACGACGGGCCCGTCACCGCCGTCGCCGCGAGCGCCGACGGCGCGCGGCTCCACACCGCCTCGGGCGACGGCACGATCCGCACCTGGGCGCCCTCCTCCTCGCCGACGCGAATCCTCCGCGCGGAGGCGAGCGGCTACGACGTGACCTTCTCACCGGACGGCGGCCAAGTCGCCTCGACGGGCTGGGGCGGGTGGGTCCGCGTCTGGGACGTCGCGACGGGCGAGCCGCTCCGGGGCTGGAAAGGGCACGAGGAGTCGGGCGTAAGGACCTCGTGGAGCCCCGACGGGAAGTGGCTCGCCACGACCGGGAACGAAGGACGCGTCGTCCTCTGGGACGCGGCGACGGGAGAGAAGAGGCTCGAGATCGAGAAGCTCGCCTCCGGCCGGAGCACGGGACTGGCGTTCACGCCCGACTCGCGGCTTCTCGCCTCGCCGTCGGAGAAGGGCCTCGTGAAGGTCTGGAGCATCCCCGACGGAAGGCTCCACGCGACCCTCGCGGATGGGGGCCGCGCGACGGCGCACGTCGCCTTTTCGCCGGACGGGGCGCTCCTGGCGGCCGGGGGGGACGACGGGGTCGCGACGCTCTGGGACGTGGGGAAGCGGGCCGTCGTCCGCCGGCTCGAGCAGCCTCCGGGAACGATCCAGGTCGCGTTCGACCCCTCCGGAAAGACGCTCGCGGCGGGCTCCTCGGCGCGAGTGATCGTCCTTTTCGACGTCGCGAGCGGGAAGGAGCTGCGGCGGCTCGAGAGACACGGCGAGGCGGTCCACGCCGTCGCCTTCTCGCCCGACGGCACCCGCCTCGCCTCGGCCTCGAGCGACGGCACGCTCCGGCTCTGGGACCCGGCGTCCGGCGCGAGCGTCCTGACGGTTCCCGCTTCGACGGCGGTCTACGCGACGGCCTTCAGCCCCGACGGCACGCGGATCGCCACGGTCCCGCTCGACGGGACGCTCGTCCTCCTCGACTCCGTGCCGGCGGCCCGGAGGCTCGCGCGGTAGCGTGTCCCTGAAGGAGGGAGCGGCTCAGGAGCTGCCCCTGTTCGACGGGTTGCCGACGGGGAGGGCGGCGAAGCGCTGCGTCGGCTCGAGAGTCGCGATCGCGGGGGGCCCGATCGCGAGAGGCCGCCTCAGAAGACCGAGAGGGCCGTCTTCGTCGTCAGGAGCTCGAGCGCCATCGTCCCGGCGAGGGAGTTGCCCTTCTCGGAGAGGCAGGGCGACCAGACGGCGGTCACGAACCGGCCGGGCATCACGGCGACGACGCCGCCGCCGACGCCGCTCTTGGCCGGGAGGCCGACGCGGTACGCGTAGTCTCCCGCCTCGTCGTAGACGCCGCAGGTCAGCATCACCGCGTTCACCCGCTTCACCTGGCGGGCCGTCGCCACCTCCTCCCCGTCGGCCGCGAGCCCGCCCGTCGCGAGGTACTGGAACGCGGAAGCCAGCTCGGAGCAGCTCATCGCGATCGAGCAGAGGAGGAAGTAGGCGTCGAGGACGCGGTCCGGGTCGTTCCTCAGGTTCCCGAACGACTTCAGGAAGTGGGCGAGGGCGCGGTTCCGGTGCCCGGTCGCCCGCTCGGCCGCGGCCACCACGGGGTCGTAACCTACGGCGGGGTTCGCCCCGGCGCGCCGGACGAAGTCGAGCACGAGGTCCTCGCCCTCCCGCTGGTGGCTGAGGACCATGTCGAGGACGACGAGCGCCCCCGCATTGAGGAATGGGTTCCTCGGTATCCCGCGCTCGACCTCGAGCTGGACGAGCGAGTTGAAGGCCGTTCCCGAAGGCTCGCGGCTGACGCGTTCCCAGACGGCGTCTCCCTCGAGCCGCGTCGCGAGCGTCAGGCTGAAGACCTTGGCGATGCTCTGGATCGAGAACCGCTCCTGTGCGTGACCCACGGAGAAGGTCTCGTTCCCGACCGTTCGGAGGACCATCCCGAACCGCTCGCGCGGGACGTCGGCGAGGGGCGGGATGTAGTCCGCGGTCCGCCCCTGCCCGACGAGAGGCCGCACCTCTTCTGCGATCTCGGCGAGGATCCGCGGGTAGTCCACGGGCCGATCTTATCGGCGACGGCGACGTGGAGCGGACCGGCGGGTGGCGGTCACTTCGCGACTTCGAAGTAGGAAACCTGGCGATCCCAGTTGCGCGACCCCGCGAGCCTCACCGACAGGAGGTACTTCCCCGGCGGCAGGCGGTTGTCTTCCACCACCTCGGACCGGGTCACCGCCGCGCCCCCTTCGATCCGCACGCTCGGGGCCGCCGACAGCTCCGGGCGCGTCTCGAGGTCCTGTCCCTCGAGAGGACGCACGTGCAGCGAGACCTCGGGCGGCCCGCCGAAGAACTCGACCGCGCCCGGAACCCACTCGGCGTGGACCTCGAGGGCCCCGCGCACCGGGGATACGGACTCGTAGCGGGTTTCGTCCCCGCCGAAGCGCAGCCCGCCGAGAGGCTCCAGCACCTTCCTCGTCTTCTTCGCCAGCTTGACGGTCGCCTGGCCGTTGACCTTCACGGCGATGCAGTGCCCGTTGCGGGACGGCGAGAAGCACGCGGGCGGCCCGGTCTCGGCAGCCATGGCGGCGGATAGGGCCAGAAGAGGCAGCAGAAGGCAGACCGGCTTCACGGTTCCGCCCTCACGCCCCGTCGGGGATCTCGGCCTCGACGAGCTTCGCGAGAAGGACGAGCGACTCCTGCCAGCCCAGATAGCAGGCTTCGGGCGGGATGGCGTCGGGGATCCCCTCCTGCGTGATCTGAAGCTCCGTCCCGCAGGAGACCTTCTTCAGGGTCACGGTCACCTCCATTCCGCCCGGAAGGTTCGGGTCGTCGAAGGCGTCGGTGTAGCGGAGCCGCTCGCCAGGGACGAGCTCGAGGTAGGTGCCTCCGAAGGAGTGGCTCGAGCCGGTCGTGAAGTTCGTGAACGACATCCGGTGGGAGCCGCCGACGCGCGCGTCCATCGCGTGCACCTTCCCGGTGAAGCCGTTCGGCGGGAGCCACTTCACCATGGCGTCGGGGTCGAGGAACGCGCGGTAGACCCGGTCGGACGGAGCCTTGAGGACGCGGTGGAGTCGGATCGTGCTCGGCATGGCGGGTCTCCTTTCTCTTCGCGGCGGCCCGGCTCAGGGGCGCGGCGTCCTCTCCAGGACGACGTGCGTCGCGCGCTCGGACGCGACGTGGCGAGTGCAGGCGTAGCCGAGGGAGCGGAGGTCGAAGCCCGAAAGGAGGGGCTCTCCGGAGCCGAGGAGGACGGGGGCGATGGCGAGATGCAGCTCGTCGACGAGGCCCGCGGCGAGGTACTGACGGATCGTCGCCGGGCCACCTCCGATGCGGACGTCCTTCCCGTCCGCCGCCTCGCGGGCCCGCTCGAGCGCCTCGCGGATTCCGCCCGTCACGAAGTGGAACGTCGTTCCGCCCTCCATCTCGAGCGGGGAGCGGGCGTGGTGCGTCAGGACGAAGACCGGGACGTGGTACGGAGGCTCCTCGCCCCACCAGCCTTTCCAGCTCTCGTCGGGCCACGGCCCGCGGACCGGGCCGAACATGTTTCGCCCGAGGATCCAGGCGCCGACGTTCTCGAAGCCGCGCGCGACGAAGTCGTCGTCGAGCCCCGTCGACCCGTCGTCGTGTCCGAAGACCGCCCGCCGCATCGTCCGGGTCGGGAAGGCCCAGGCGTGGAGCTGGGCGCCCCCGAACCCGAGCGGGTTCTCGAGGCTCTGGTCCGGCCCGGCGCCGAACCCGTCGATCGAGATCGAGAAGCTCGCGACCCGCAGCTTCGTCACTCGCCCACCTCCCCGGGGACGCCCGCCGGGGAGTCGCCCCGGGAGTGTCCTGCCGCCGTCCGTCGTTCTGGTTGTTGCGAGGGTATCTCAGGAAGGCGATGCCGACCACCAGCGGGAGGAGAGCGGGGATGAGGGGGAAGAGCGAGGGTCTCGAGACCGTCCTCACGAGGTACCGCGACTGCTGGCGCATTTCGTGAATGCGAGGTCACTCGTGCAGCAGCACGTACTCTGAACGAGACGACACCAGGGAGGCGCCGGTTTCGGTGCCGACAGGGGCGGGCCCGGGATCCTCGCGGGAGCCGGGACCCCCGCCGCTCGCGAGCCGCACGATGTCAGCCGTCTCGAGAACGAAGGAGCGGGTCGAAGTGGATAGAGCCGCAATCGAGTGGCCGCGCGAAGGGTGTGCGCCGGGCGCGCCGTTCCGGATCGGCGGGAAGCTCCTGCATCTCCTCGTCTCCTCCTTCCTCCTGCCCTGTGCCGTTCTCCTCGGCGAGGAGCCCCGGACGGACCCTCGCCAGTGGATGGTCGAGCTCGACGGCGAGAGCGTGGTCGAGAGCTGGCTGAAGGCCGGCGCGGCGGGCCGGACGGCGGCCCTCGGCGCCTCGGCCTCCCGCGCCGCAGAGCTCGTGCGAGCGCAGGCCAGGGTCGAAGAGCTGATGACGGCGCCGGAGATCGGCGCACGCGTCCAGTACCGGACCCAGCGGGTCTTCAACGGGATCGCGGTCTTCGTCGACCCGTCGCGGGTCGAGATCATCCGTTCCCTTCCGGGCGTGAAGTCGGTGACGCCTCTGGTGATCCACTTCCCCGCCAGCTCGACGAGCGTTCCCTTCCTCGGTATTCCGCAGCAGGTGTGGCAGGCGCACGGGAACGCGGGGGAGGGGATCCGGATCGGGATCATCGACAGCGGCATCGACTACCAGCACGCCGCGTTCGGGGGAAGCGGAACCGAAGCGGACTACAAGGCCAACGATCGGACGAAGGCACCGGACGCGTTCTTTCCGAACGCGAGGGTCGTGGGCGGCTACGACTTCGCGGGCGACGAGTACGGAGAGGGCGCTGTGCCTAAGCCCGACCCCGACCCGATGGACTGCGGAGGCCACGGGAGCCACGTGGCCGGAATCGCCGCGGGCTCGGGCGTGCGGGCCGACGGGACGACCTACCCGGGTCCCTACGACGAGACGATCCCCTTCTCCTCGCTGCGCATCGGGCCCGGGGTCGCCCCGAAGGCGAGCCTTTACGCGCTCCGGGTCTTCGGCTGCTCGGGAGGGACGGGACTCGTGACCCAGGCGCTCGAGTGGGCGGTCGACCCGAACAGGGACTGGGACTTCTCCGACGGGCTCGACGTCGTCAACCTCTCGCTCGGCTCCGTCTACGGCGGGGCGTTCGACTCCGCCGCGAAGGCCGCGGATGTCGCCGCGAAGGCCGGCGTCGTCGTCGTCTGCGCGGCCGGGAACGCGGGTGACACCCACTTCGTGACGGGCTCGCCCGGTACCAGCGACTACTCGCTCTCCGTCGCGGCCTCCGTCGACTCGGGCGTGACGGCCTCCCTGCTCCGGGTCCTTCAGCCGGCCTCGCTCGCCGGGCGCCTCGAAGCGGCGACGGCTTCGTTCGGCGGAACGCCGCCGGCGGCCGGCACCTCGGGACCGCTCGTCGCGACGATTCCGGCCGACGGGTGCGCCCCGATCTCGAACGGCGCCGAGCTGCAGGGCCGGATCGCGCTCGTCGACCGCGCGGGCTGCGACGCCGTCGTGAAGGTGAGGCGCGCCCAGGACGCGGGGGCCATCGGCGTGGTCGTGGCGAACGACGTCGATTCCGTCTCGTCGATGAGCGGAACGGACGCGGCCGTGACGATCCCGTCCGTCCTCGTCTCGTCCTCCGACGGCCAGCGCCTGCGGCAGGCCCTTCCCGAGGGCGTCGCCGTGGCGATCTACTCCGGCGCGGATACGTTGGCGGCGTTCTCGTCGAGGGGTCCGCGGCGCGAAGGGAGCGGGGCGGGCGCGAAGCCCGACATCTCGGCCCCGGGCCTCTCGATTTCGTCGGTTCAGTCGGGAGTCGTCGCCTCGGACGGTAAACCGATCATCGCAGCGGGGAGTCTCGCCTCCGTCAAGTCGGGCACGTCGATGGCCGCCCCTCACCTCACGGGGGTCATGGCCCTGCTCCGGAAGAAGCGCCCCTCCTGGACGGTCTCCGAGCTCAAGGCGGCCGTCATGAACACGGCGGGGTTCGACGTGAGCCGCTTCTCGCCGGCCGGCTCGATCCCGATTCACGGGCCGCAAAGGGTCGGCGCCGGGCGCGTCGACGCCGCGAGGGCGATCGCCACGGAGGTCCTCGCGTTCGACGACGAGCGCCCGGAGGTCGTCACTCTGGCCGAGTACGTCGAGGGCGCCGAACCGGTCACGAAGGCGCGCACCGTTCGCGTCGTCAACAAGGGAGAGGTCCCCGTGACGCTGACCCCGGACTGGCGGGCAGCCAGCTCCGTGCCGGGCGTCCGTATCGACGTCCCGCGGACGCCGATCGTCCTTCCGCCCGGGGAGGAGAGGACGTTCGACGTCAGCGTCGTCCTCGCCGATCCGACCGCGGTGACCCACGCTCCCGACCCGACGCTCGCCAGGACCCAGGGGAGCTTCGCCGACCTGTCGAACCGCCACTGGATGACGGAGGCAGCGGCTTCGTCCTCCTTCTGGGCGGAGCCGTTCCCCTTCGCGTCCCGCTTCACGTCGTCGCCCGCGGGCTGTCCGACGTCCGGGCGGCTTCTCCCTCCCTCGGAGTCTCCGAGGCAGGCGGCGCTTTCAGCATTCCCCTCGTGGGGCAGGGCCTGAAGACGGGTCCGAACCTGCCGCTCGACGTCGTCTCGACCGTGTCCGCCTTCGAGCTCCACGGCGTGGGCTCCGGGGTGTATGGCCAGATCCGCCCCTGGGCCGGAGCGGCAAGCTCAATCCCTTCGGGCGGTTTCGGGCCGGACGCGACCGTCTGGTTCGGAATCGGGGGTACGAGCGGCTGGCTGAGCCCGTCGGAGAGTCCGTACACGATCGAGATCGATCGAAACGGCGACCTCACTCCCGACGCTACGGTCACCACGATGCCGACGAGCGACGTCCCGAGCCCGGACGATCCGAACGTGAGGTCCGCCCCGACCGACGTGATCGTCGCTGGCACCAGCATCGCCAGAGGCGCGGCCGCGAAGACCTT
>JAGOBQ010000204.1 GCA_017999215.1 Thermoanaerobaculia bacterium | reverse complement strand
CGGGGGGGGGGAGGGGCGGGGCGAGGCGTCGGGGTTCCGGAGAGCCGGGCAGGGAGAGGACGGGGCGGGCGCCGCCCCGGACCTCGACCGCGGCGCGCCCGCCTCCCGCGAGCTCCGAGAGGGCGCGCGAGATCGGGTCGACGTCGAGGGTCGCCTCGGCCGCCCCGACCGGAATGCGGAGCGCGAGGCGCAGGAGTCCCCCCGGCGCTCCCCCTTCCCAGACGGCGCGCGCGTCTCGCCCGAGCGCGTCCCGGACGGAAGACGGCGGCGGCGCCGGCGCCGCTCCCGCGGAGCAGACCGGACGAAGCTCCGCGTCGAAGAGAGCCACGCCGCGGATTCCGCTGCCGTGCTCGAGCGCGGCCCGGAGCGACTCCGCGGTCTCCGGGGTGCAGCTCCCGTCCCAGCGGCCGCCGAGCCGAGTGAGGAGAGACTCCGCGCCCGAGAGGAGGGCGTCGGTCAGAGCGGCCGCCGACCGGGCGCGGCGCTCGAGGTCGTCGCGGAGAGCGCGACTCTCGAGCCGGAAGGAGAGCCAGACGAGGAGCGCCGGCGGCAGGAGGACCGCCGCCAGGACCGCGGCGACGAGACGCAGAGGCCAGCGCGTCACGCCGCTCCCGCGAGGGCCCGCGTTCGTCCGCGCTTCATCGGTACGCCGATTCTAAGGAGCGTCCCGTCTCTTTCATCGGAGATAGCCGAGCGACCGGAGGCTCTCGACGTACTCCTTCGGGTCGATCGGCGCCGCGCCTCCGCGCGGCCGCGCGCCCCAGGAGGCGACCGTCGCCGTCGTCGCGGCTCCCGCGCGGAGGATGCGGGATTCGACCCGTCCCTCCGCCTGCCGCGAGGCGGGGACGCCGAGGACGGCAAGGAGCGTCGGCGCGAGGTCGACCGGCCGGATCTCGCCGGTGGCTCCCTCGGCCGCCAGGGGCCCGGCGACGAGGAGCTCTCCGTCCCGCCCCGAGCGACCGGGATCGAGGACGAGCGCGACGACCTGGGCGGAGGAGCCGAGGACGTCGGGTCCGGCGAGGAAGGAGGCGACGGATCGCGTCTCGGCGGAGAGCGCGTCGGCGAGCGCGGCGCGCTCGCCGACGGTTCGTCCCGGCTCGGAGAGCGCCGCTCCGAGGATGTCGAGCCCCGGCAGGTAGAGGAGCGACAGGCGCGGCTGCGATCGGGCCGTTTCCCTTCGGAACGAGGAGATCGCGAACGCGTCGAGCCCGCGGGCGTCGTCGACGAGGCGCGCCACGCCGTCGGCCTCCGGGAGGGCCCGGGGCGCCGCCGCCGCCGCGCGCGCCGCCGCATCGGCCGGCCATCCCTCTCCCTCGAGAGAGCCTCCCGCGCGGGCGGCGAAGAAGAGGTGGTTCCCGAGAACGACCCCTCCCGCGTCTCCGGCGGGCCACGTCGTCCACCAGTTGACCGTCAGCGACGCGAGGCCGCCGCGATGGGCCACCTCCCAGATCGCCGGGACTCTCCGCGCGGCCGAGGTGACCGACTCCTCGCGGGCCATGCCGAGCGCCGGGAGGAGCCGCCCGAGATACCAGCCGGTCCCGGCCGTCAGCTTCACGGGCGCGGTGACGCCGTCGAGGCGGACGAGGTCGAGCGCCCCCACGCCGTGCCGCCGCGCCGGCTCCCCGGTCGCGACCGTCGTCCAGAACGCCGCCGGGTCCGACGTCTCCTTGCGGTAGGAGAAGCGCGACGCGGCGGCGATCGGCGTCGCCCCGCCCGCGAGCTCCGGAAGCCAGCCGTCCACCGCCACCACCACGACGCGCGCCGAGCCCGCGCGGACGACGAGCGGCTCCGCGGGGGGCTCCGGGCGCCTCGCGAGGAGCCACGCGCCCGTGGCGAGGGCGACCGCCGCGAGCGCCGTCCCGAGCGCGAGCGCGGGCCGCGGCGCCCTCGAGAGGACCGAGCGCCCCGACGCCGCGAGGACGGTGAACGCGAGGCCGCGCGCGACGCGGACGGCGAGGACGACGGCCAGGGCCGCGGCGCCGAACGCCACGGCCGCCGCCACCGGCCCGGCCGCGTCGAGGACGGGGCGCGCGGCGAGGGCGGCGCCGATCCCCGCGAGGAGGCCGAAGCCGACGGCCACCTCCGTCGAGGCGCGGGAGGGGTCGCTCCGGCCGCGGGTCCGGAGCCAGGCGACGGCTCCGAGCGCGAGGACGAGGCCCGAGGCCGCGACGAGGGCCCCGGCGCCCAGCCAGGCGAAGAGGACGAGCGCGTCGCGCGGGGAGAGCGCGGAAGCGAGGGCGACGGAGGCCGTCTCGACGACGGCGAGCGCGAGGGCGAGGAGGAGGGAGGCCAGGGCGGCTCCGCGCAGAAGCGCTCGCGTGCGCGTCCGGGCGGCGAGCGCTCCCTTGAGCACCGCCCCCTCGACCCCCCGGTCCAGGTAGCCGCGGGCGCGGAGACGCTCGCGCGCCTCCTCGAACGTCGCGGGATCTCTCTCGGCGGGGGCCTCGTCGACGGGATCGGTCACGGCGCGGACGTTAGCAGGGCGCGGGGCGCGCCGTCCGCCCTCAGGCCGTCCGCGCGCCGAGGAGCGACGCGAACTCGCGAAGGAGCGCCCCCTTCGCGCCGAACGGCTCGAGCGCCTCCACGGCGTGCGCCGTCAGCTCCGTGACGAGGCGCCGGGCCCCCTCCTCGCCGACGTGCCGGGCGAAGGTCGGAGCCGGCGCGCGCTTCGCGTGCTTCCCCGTCCGCGCCGGGTCCTGCCGCTCCAGCAGGTCGTCGACGATCTGGAAGGCGAGGCCGACGTTCCGCGCGTAGGAACGGACCGCGGCGAGCTCGCGCTCGCGGGCGCCGCCCAGGACGGCTCCGAACTCGGCGGACGCCACGAACAGCGCCCCGGTCTTCCGGGCGTGGATCGTCTCGAGCCGGTCGAAGGACGCCGCCGCCTCCGGCGTCCGGAGGTCGAGCGACTGGCCCGAGGCGAGTCCGAGGAGGCCCGTCGCGTCGGCGAGGCGCGAGACGAGGTCGAGCGCCGTCGCCGGCCGGAGCGCGGAGAGCCCGGCGTCGGCCAGGACGCCGAACGCGCGGACGATGAGAGTCACCGCGGCGAGGATCGCGAGGTCCTCGCCGTGGACGGCGTGGAGGGCCGGGCGTCCCCGACGCGTCGTGGCGTCGTCCATCGACGGGAGGTCGTCGAGCGCGAGCGAGGCGGCGTGGATCATCTCCACGGCGCAGGCGGGGTCGAGGAGCCTCTGCTCCGGCGCGCCGAAGAGCTCGCCGACGAGGAAGACGAGGCCGGGCCGGACCCTCTTCCCGGGTGAGAGGAGCGCCTCCCGGGCCGCTCCGGGGAGCGCGTCTCCGACGGCACCGGCTTCGGCACCCGAGGCCTGGTCCGCGAGGAGGGCCGGGAGCCGCTCGTCGACGGCGCGGCGGACGCGGGCGAGCGTTTCCGGGAGGGAAGTGGGCACGGCGGGCGGCTCCGGCTTCGATCGACGCGGGCGATTCGGAGGAGCGGAAAGTGTAGCATCGGCGCGATGCCAGCCGCGTCGACGAAGACGTCGTCCCGCGCGAGGGAATGGCTCTCGGCCCTCCTCGCGCCGGCGGTCGTCCTGCTCGGATTCGCCGCTCTCGCCCTCACCCGCGGCCCTTCGCCCCTCCGGATCGTCACGACCGGCCTCCTGACGACCGCCGCCGTCGCGGCGCTCGGACGGCTCGCGTCCGGGCGCCTCCTGCGCTCCCGAGAGGCGACGCGCGACGCGCTCCACCGCGCCTCGGCCGGCGACCTCACGCTCTCGCGCGCGGCGCTCGCGCGGTCGGGGGAGAACGCCCTCGCCGAGGCGCTCCACGGCCTGATGGTCGCGATGGAGCGGATCCTGGCGTCGTTCGCGCGCCTCTCGGCGGCCGTCTCCGGCGTCGCCGCGGACCTCACGACGCGAGGGCGGGAGCTGTCCCTCGCCGCCGCGATGCAGAGCTCGCGCGCAGAGGAGACGGCCGACGCGATGCGCGGCACCGACGCGGCGATCGGCTCCCTGCGCGAGTCGATGGAGACGCTCGCGGGCGCGGCCGAGAACGCCGGCGCCTCGCTCCACGAGATGACGGCGTCCGTCACCGAGGTCTCGCGGAGCACCACGGCGCTCCGGGCGTTCGTCGACGAGACCACCGCCTCGCTCGGCGGCGTCGTCTCCGCTCTCCAGCAGGTCGCCTCGGCCGTCGAGAACCTCTCGGGCCTCGCCGACGAGACGGCCCGCGCCACCGCCGCGATCCGCTCCTCCACCGCCGAGACCGACCGACAGGCCCAGACCGGCGCACGGCTTTCCGAGCGCGTCTCGGCGGCCGTCGTCTCGGGGAAGGCCGCCGTCTCCGGGACGCTCGCCGGGATGCACGAGATCCGCGCGGCGGTCTCGGGCGCCGCCGACGCCTCCACGGCCCTCGCCGAGCACAGCGCGCGCATCGGGGAGATCCTCCACGCGATCGAGGAGATCGCCGGCGAGACGAACCTCCTCGCCCTCAACGCCTCGATCATCGCCGCCCAGGCGGGCGAGAGCGGCAAGACCTTCTCCGTCCTCGCCGACGACATCCGCGACCTCTCCGAACGGACGGCCGTCTCCACCGACGAGGTCCGAGGCCTCGTCTCCGCCGTCCGCGGGGGCGTCGAGGACGTCCGCAGGCTCCTCTCCGACGCGCGGCGACGGACGGAGGAGGGCGTCGACCTCGCCCAGACCTCCGACGCGACGCTCGACGAGATCGAGGCGCTCGCGCTCGAGTCCCGCCGCGCGTCCGAGGGGATCGCCGGCAGGGCGGTGGCGCAGAGCGCCGACGCCGCCCGCGTCTCCGAGGCGACCGGCCGCGTCTCGGCCGAGGTCGGCCGGATCTCCGAGGCGACGCGCGGACAGCTCGAGACGACGCGGACCGTCCACGCGCGAGCGGACCGGGTCCGCGAGCTCACGGAGCAGCTCGCCCGGGCGATGGAGGAGCAGGCCGTCGGCGGCCAGACGCTCCTCGGGTCGATGGAGCGCGTCACCTCGACCGTCGACGCCATCGCGGAAGCGACCGTGACGCTCGCCGACGGCTCCTCCGCCGTCGTCGGGTCGATGGACGAGATCCGGAAGGCCGCACGGCAGAACGCCTACGCCGCGACCGCGATGAACCAGGCGGCCCAGGCGCTCGAGCAGGAATCCCTCCTCCTTCGCTCCCGTTCGTCTCTCTTCCGCCTCCCGTCGCCCGCGCCGGGCGGGCGGATCCGCGCCGCGTTGCGCTACCTCGACGAGGCGAACTTCGACCCCGCCTTCAGCCAGACCGTTCCCCAGGCGATCCTCGCGCGGACCTGGGGCGAGGGGCTCGTCAAGTTCGGCGAGGGGACGCGGATCGTCCCGGAGCTCGCCGAGCGCTGGGAGATCGACCCGACCGGGACGCTCTTCACGTTCCACCTCCGGCGCGGCGTGCGGTGGCACGAGGGCGGCACTCTCTCGGCCGCCGACGTCAAGGCCTCGTTCGAGCGCTTCCTCTCGCCGGCCACAGGCGCGCCGCTGGCCGCCCTCTTCGACGCCGTCGAGGGATACGAGGAGTTCCGGGCCGGACGGACTCCCGGCGTCGCCGGGCTCGAGACGCCCTCCGGCGCGGTCCTCAACGTCCGGCTCTCGAGGCCCGTTCCCTTCTTCCTGCAGCTCCTCACCCTCCCCGACCTCACCGTCCTTCCGCCGACGATCCTCGGCGACCCGGACCGTATCCGCCGCTTCCCCTGCGGCACCGGCGCGTTCGTCCCGCGGGAGATCGCGTTCGGGAAGTCCGCGCGCTTCGACCGCTTCGACGGCTACTGGGAGCGAAACCGGATCGCGCCCGACGGAATCGACCTCGACCTCGCGGAGGATTCCGAGGCGGGAGTGTTCCAGAGGTTCCTCGACGGCCAGCTCGACGTCGTCTGGGACATCCCGTACCCCGAGGCCGCCCGCCTGATGGCCGACCCGGCGTGGCGGCCCTACATCGATTCCTCGGTCCAGCTCCACACGTCGTTCCTCGTCCTCCGGTGCGACCGGGCGCCGCTCGACGACGTCCGGGTCCGCAGGGCGCTCAACCACGCCGTGGACCGGGCGGCGCTCAACGCGAGGACTTTCGCGGGCCTTTCCGTCCCCGCGGCGTCCATCCTCCCGCCGCACGTCGTCGGGCACGACCCTGCGCTCCGACCCTACCGGCACGAGCCGGAGACCGCGAAGGCGCTCCTGCGCGAGGCGGGCCACGGAGGCGGGCTCACGCTCTCCGCGTGGCTCAGCCCGAAGGATGCGCGCGACCCCCTCAACCCGCTCCCGGTCATCGCGACCCAGCTCGAGGCGGTCGGCGTGAAGCTCGCGCTCGAGGTCCTTCCCGGCGAGGAGGCGGCGGCGCGCAAGCGGAACGGCGTCTTCCCGGACGTGAGGCTGTCGCGGTGGTTCGCCGACTTCCCCGACCCCGACACGTTCTTCCGCTCCCTCTTCTCCTCGAAGGCCGAGAGCGTCCTCGACGGCGGCTACGCCAACCCCGAGGTCGACCGGCTCGTCGAGAAGGGCGCCGGTCTCCTCGACGCGGCCGAGCGAGAGGCGCTCTACCGCGACCTGGACCGGCTCGTCCAGTCCGAGGTCCCGCTCGTCTTCCTTTTCCACAACCGCGGCTTCGTCGCGCACGCCCCCCGCCTTCGCGGGGTCCAGGCGCATCTCCTCCTGCCGCCGGTGAGGTGGAACGAGCTCTGGCTCGAGCCCTGATCCGGCCGCGCGCGCCGACCGAGGACGAAACGGCCCGGCGCGCCCCGAGGGGCGGGCCGGGCCGACAGTCCGACCGATCGACGGGGACGCCGAGGCTCAGGCTCCGAAGCTGGCGATCGCCTCCGCCTCGTTCGGGTAGACGTCGAAGACCGTGATCAGCTGCGTCACGGTGAGGACGTCGCTGATCTTGGCCGGCAGGTTCATCAGCTTCATCTTGGCGCCCTTGTGCGTGGCCGTCGTGAAGCAGCCGACGAGCTCGCCGACGCCGGAGGAGTCGATTGTCGAGACCTGCGACATGTCGACGACGAGCTTGCGCGCCCCCTCGGCGAGGGCGGCGTGGATCGCCTCCCTCATCTGGAGGTCGCCGGCGCCGATCGTGATCTTCCCCTTCAGCTCGATGATCGTGACTTCGCCCACCTTGCGGATGCTGGCGTTCTTGTTCATGGCTTCTCTCCCTTCGCGTCTCCGCGTTTGCTGAGGTCCTTGCGCATCGTCAGGACGGTGCCGCCCCCCTCGCCCCTCGAGAAGGTGACGTCGTCCATGAACGTCCGAATGTAGAAGATCCCCCGTCCCGACGTCTTCAGCTGGTTCTCGGGGGCGAGCGGGTCGGAGATCCTCTCCGCGTCGAAGCCTCCGCCCTCGTCCCCGACCACGATCGTCAGGTCGTCGCCCGCCGACTCGAGCTTCACGAGGACGCGCTTGTCCGGATCGAGCCGGTTGCCGTGCTTCACCGCGATGGCCACCGCATCCCGCATCGCCATGCCGATCCAGTGCTCCATCTCCGCGTCGATCCCCCGGATGCGACCAACGTTGACGGGCGC